>CALRVO020000291.1:0-5540 GCA_943371595.1 Sphingomonas paucimobilis | reverse complement strand
GAGGCTCGTCGCTAGCGCTCCTCGCACCTCGACCACCGACGGCGGTCGAGGTGCGAGCGCAGCCTCGAGACCACCGCAGCAGCAGGACGACCGGACCACCACACGACGACCAGGAGAACCGACGATGACGACGGTGACCGAGCAGGACCTCGATGCCGAGACCAGACGGCTCGACAAGACCCACGTGTTCCACTCGTGGTCGGCGCAGGCGGCGCTCGACCCGTTGGTGGTGGCCGGGGGCCTGGGCACCAGGGTGTGGGACCACGCCGGGCGCACCTACCTCGACTTCTCCAGCCAGCTGGTCAACGTCAACATCGGCCACCAGCACCCGGCGGTCGTCGCGGCGATCCAGCAGCAGGCGGCCACCCTGGCCACCATCGCTCCGTCGACCGCCAACCTCGCCAGGGGCGAGGCCGCGCGGCGCATCACCGACCGGGCGCCCGACGGGATGCACAAGGTGTTCTTCACCAACGGCGGCGCCGACGCCGTCGAGAACGCCATCCGGATGGCGCGTCTGCACACCCGCCGCGACAAGGTCGTCTCGACCTACCGCAGCTACCACGGCAACACCGGGGCGGCGGTGGTCGCGACCGGTGACTGGCGGCGCGTCCCCAACGAGTACGCCCGGGCCCACGTGCACGTCTTCGGACCGTTCCTCTACCGCAGCGAGTTCTGGGCGACCACGCCCGAGGAGGAGTGCGAGCGCGCCCTGCAGCACCTGCGGCGCGTCATCGAGTGCGAGGGCCCGACCTCGGTCGCGGCGGTCCTGCTCGAGACGATCCCCGGTACGGCGGGGGTGCTGGTCCCGCCGCCCGGCTACCTCGCGGGGGTCCGTGAGCTGTGCGACGCCCACGGCATCGTGATGATCCTCGACGAGGTGATGGCCGGGTTCGGCCGGGCGGGGGAGTGGCTGGCCCAGGACGCCTTCGAGACGGGGCGCGGGCCCGACCTGATCGCCTTCGCCAAGGGCGTCAACTCCGGCTACGTCCCGGTCGGGGGCGTCATCATCAGCGACGAGATCGCCGCCGACTTCGACGAGGCGGTCTTCCCCGGTGGGCTGACCTACTCGGGGCACCCGTTGGCCTGCGCCTCGATCGTCGCGGCGCTCGACGCGATGGAGTCCGAGGGGATCGTCGCCAACGCCAGACGCATCGGTGCGGACGTGCTGGGCCCGGGGCTGCACGAGCTCGCCGAGCGCCACCCGGTCGTCGGGGAGGTGCGTGGGCTGGGCGTCTTCTGGGCGCTCGACCTGGTCACCGACCCGGCGACCCGGGCGCCGGTGCCGCCGGCGCTCATCGGCCTGGCCAAGAAGGAGGCCCTGGCCCGCGGGCTGGTGCCCTTCGCCGCCGACAACCGCATCCACGTCGTCCCCCCCTGCGTCGTCACCGACGACGAGTGCGCCGAGGCACTGGCGATCTACGACGACGTCCTCACCCTGCTCGACAAGGAGATCTCATGACCGTCCCGACCCTCGACCACTGGATCGCCGGCTCGCTGGCCGCCGGCGAGTCGGCCCGCACCAGCCCCGTCTACGACCCCGCGCTCGGTGAGGTGACCAAGCAGGTGCGGCTGGCCTCGGGGGCCGACGTCGACACCGCCGTGGCGGCCGCGCGGGCGGCGTACCTCGGCACCGAGGGCAACGGCGGCTGGGGGCGCTCGTCGATCGCCAAGCGCCAGGCCGTGATGTTCAAGTTCCGCGAGCTGCTCGACGGGCGCCGCGACGAGCTCGCCGCGATCCTCACCTCCGAGCACGGCAAGGTGCTCTCCGACGCCGCCGGTGAGGTGGCGCGCGGCATCGAGGTCGTCGAGTTCGCCTGCGGGATGCCCCACCTGGCCAAGGGGTCCTACTCCCAGAGCGTCTCGACCGACGTCGACGTCTACTCCGTCAAGGAGCCGATCGGGGTCGTCGGCATCATCAGCCCGTTCAACTTCCCGGCGATGGTGCCGATGTGGTTCTTCCCGATCGCGATCGCGACCGGCAACACCGTCGTGCTCAAGCCGTCCGAGAAGGACCCCTCGGTCGCCAACTGGCTGGCCGCCCTGCTCGCCGAGGCCGGCCTGCCCGACGGTGTCTTCAACGTCGTCCACGGCGACAAGGAGGCCGTCGACGCGCTCCTCGAGCACCCCGACGTCGCCTCGATCTCGTTCGTGGGCTCGACCCCGATCGCCCGGTACGTCTACGAGAAGGGCACCGCCGCCGGCAAGCGCGTGCAGGCCCTCGGCGGCGCCAAGAACCACATGCTCGTGCTGCCCGACGCCGACCTCGACCTGGTCGCCGACTCGGCCGTCAACGCGGGCTTCGGCTCGGCCGGCGAGCGCTGCATGGCGATCTCGGTGGTGCTCGCCGTCGACCCCGTCGGCGACGAGCTGGTCGACAAGATCCGCGACCGCATGGGCAAGCTGGTGGTCGGCGACGGCCGCGGCGACGCCGACATGGGCCCCCTGATCACCCGCGAGCACCGCGACAAGGTCGCCGGCTACCTCGACGTGGCCACCTCCGACGGCGCGACCGTGGTCGTCGACGGACGCGGGGTCGAGGCCGACGGGGCGTCCGACGGCTTCTGGCTCGGCCCCTCGCTGGTCGACCACGTCGGCACCACCTCGACCGTCTACACCGACGAGATCTTCGGGCCGGTCCTCTCGGTCGTCCGCGTCGCGTCGTACGCCGAGGGCCTGGCGCTCATCAACGGCGGCCCCTACGGCAACGGCACGGCCATCTTCACCAACGACGGCGGTGCCGCGCGGCGCTTCCAGCAGGACGTCGAGGTCGGCATGGTCGGCATCAACGTGCCCATCCCGGTGCCCGTCGCCTACCACTCCTTCGGCGGCTGGAAGGCCTCGCTCTTCGGTGACGCCAAGGCCTACGGCCCCTCGGGCGTCGACTTCTTCACCCGCGAGAAGGCCGTCACGGCGCGGTGGCTCGACCCGGGGACCGGTCACGGTGGCCTCAACCTGGGGTTCCCGCAGAACACCTGACGACCCACGGCACCCCCCGAACGGGCAGACCCCCGGCCCAGGCGGGGGGTTTCCGTCCGGGGTGGTGGTCAGGCCGGACGTCGACGGCGAGGATGACCCGGTGCTCCCGACCTCCGCCGTGCTCGTCGACGTCCGCGGCCTCCACGTGCGGTTCGGCGAGGTCGAGGCCGTCGCCGGCGTCGACCTCACGGCCCGCGCCGGTCAGTCCACCGCCCTGCTGGGGCGCAACGGTGCCGGCAAGTCCACGACCATGCGCGTGCTGGCGGGCGTGGTGCCCCCGAGCGCCGGCACGGTGCTGGTCGACGGCCACGACGTCCACCGGCACCCGCTGCGGGTCAAGCAGGCGGTCGGCTACTGCCCCGACGTCGGAGGGCTGGTACCGCGGGCGACGCCCTGGGAGCACCTCCAGCTCTCCGCGCGGCTGCGTCGGATGCCGCACTGGGAGGACCGGGCCCGCGACCTGCTCGAGCGCTTCGAGCTCGGCGACGTCGCCCACCGGATCACCGCGGGGTTCAGCCACGGCATGGGCCGCCGGCTCAGCGTCGTGCTCGCCGCGCTCCACGAGCCGTCGGTGCTGCTGCTCGACGAGCCGTTCGACGGGGTCGACCCGATCGGCGTCGAGGCCACCCTCGAGGTGATCAGCGACGCCCGCTCCCGCGGGGCCTGCGTGCTGGTCTCGACCCACCTGCGCGAGCTGGCCGTCGAGGCCTGCAGCACCGTGAGCGTGCTGCGCGGCGGCGCGCGCGTCGCGACGATGGCGGCCTCGGAGATGCTCGGCGAGGAAGGCGCCCGTGCCTACCGCGGTCTCCTCGACTGAGGGCCCGGTGAGGGCGGCGCGACGCGCCGTCGCCGACGTCGGCCACCTGGTCCGCTTCCGCACCGCCACCGGACGCCGCGGGCTCGCGCTCGGGGCCGGGGCCGCGTTCCTCGCCGTCACCGCCACCCTCGCCGTCGTGCCGGCCTTCCTGCCCGGCGCCGGCGACCCGGACGGCAGGGCACGCGACCTGCTCCTGGTGCTGCCGACCGCGCTCGCGGGCTTCGTGCTGCTCGCCGTCGTGTCGGCCGCGGCGTCGGGCGGCGGGCGCGAGCTGCTCGCCCGCGACCCGGCGGCGGTCTTCCCGGTCAGCCCGACCACCGACCACCTCGGCGCCCTGCTGCTGGCGCCGCTCAACGTCGCCTGGATGCTCCAGGCCTGGCTGCTGCTCGGCGTCACGTCGTACGGCGTGGGCGCGGGGTCGCTGGCTCCCGCGCTGGTGGTCCTCGTGCTGTGGCTGGGCGCGGGTACCGCGTTCGCGCAGGTGCTGGCGTGGTCGCTCGAGGGCGTGCGCCGGGTGCCCCACGGCACCTGGATGGTGCGGGTGCTCGCCGTCGTGGTGCTCGGCGTCGCGCTCGGGCTCCAGCTGTCGCGCAACCTCACGAGCTTCCTCGACTCGATCCCCACCCGGCAGGTCGTCGTCGCGATGGCCTTCGGCCTCACCACGCGCTGGGTGGTCGTCGTCGGGGTGCTGCTCGTCGCGCTCGTGCTCCTGGTGGCGCTCGGTGCGGTCGCCGCCCACCTGGCGGCGCACCGCACCCCGCGCGACGAGCTCAAGGTCGAGTCGGGGCGCTACCCGGCCCGGCCGACCCCGCGCAGCCTGATCGGCGCCATGGTGCGCACCGACCGGGCCTCGGTGTGGCGGGCCGTGCCGATGCGGCGCGGCGTGATGGTGCTCGCGCTCGGGCCCGCGTTCGTCGCGCTCCTCGGCGACCTGCAGTGGGACACCATGACCATCCTGCCGGGCCTGGTCGCCTCCGGCGGAGCGCTGCTCTACGGCGTCAACGCGTGGTGCCTCGACAGCCGTGGCGCGCTGTGGCGCGAGAGCCTGCCGGTTCCGGCGGGCACCGTCTTCGACGCGCGCACCTACGTGCTCGCCGAGTTCCTGCTGGCCGCCTCGCTGCTGACGGTGCTCGTCGCCGGGCTGCGCGCCGGCGTCCCGAGCGCCGCCGAGCTCACCGCCCTGGTCGCGACCCTGCTCGTGGTGACCGTCCAGGTCGTCGGGGCCTCGATGCGCTGGTCCTCCCAGCGTCCCTACGCCGTCGACCTCCGTTCCGCGCGGGCGACCCCCGCGCCCCCGGCGATGATGGTGGCCTACTCCGCCCGCCTGGCGCTGAGCACGACGCTGACCGGGGTGTTCTTCTCCGTCCTCGCCCACGCCCCGAATCCGCTGGTCCCCCCGCTCGTCGCGGTCGCGCTGCTCGCCTGGTCGACGGCGCGATTGCTGCGGGTGCGCGAGGCGTGGGTCGACCCGTCGCAGCGGGCCCGGATCGTCACCACGGTCGCGGTGTCGTGAGCGACTCGTGGTGCCGGTGTCCCGGGCGGTTCAGAGCGCCCGGAGCCGCCCGACGAGCGCGCCGATCGCGTCGTCGGGCAGCGGGTCCGCCACGGTGAGCGTGCGGGAGCGGTCGCCGTCCTCGACGGTGAGCGTGTAGGTCATCGCGTCGGCCGAGCCGGGCGTGGGGGCCGCGACCGGCTCGGGACGCTCGAAGAACCGGGCGTCGCCGACGAGACCCTCGAGGTCGCGGGC
>CALRVO020000290.1:0-5559 GCA_943371595.1 Sphingomonas paucimobilis | reverse complement strand
GCGGTGACACCGTCTACGGGCTCGATGTCGCCCCGACCGTGCCCGACGGCGTCACGTACGTCGCCTGCGACGTCTCCGAGCGCGCCTCGGTGGAGGCCGCGGTCGCCACGGTCGCCGCGGAGCACGACCACGTCGACGTGCTGGCCAACATCGCCGGCGTGGTGCAGTTCGGCCGCTTCGAGACCATCACCGACGCCGAGTGGGACCGCGTGCACCGCATCGACCTGAAGGGCCCGTTCATGCTGATGCAGGCGGCGCTGCCCTACCTCAGGGCGTGCCGAGGCTGCGTCGTCAACGTGTCGTCGGTGGCCGGCAACGTGCCGCAGCCCTACGCGGCGGCGTACTCCGCCGCCAAGGGTGGGCTCACCATGATGACCCGCTCGCTCGCCCTCGAGCTCGCGCCCGACCGCGTGCGCGTCAACGCGATCTGTCCCGGCACGGTCGACACCCCGCTGGTCTCACAGGTCGCCGGCGCCTTCCCAGACGATCTCGACCCGCGCGTCATGGACCGGCTGATGCCGATGCTGCCGGGGCGCACGATCACCGCGGCCGAGATCGGCTCCGCCGTGGTCTACCTCGCCTCGCGGGACGCGCGGATGATCACCGGCACGGTGCTGGCCTTCGACGGGGGCATGGGCTGACGGGCTTAGGATGTGGCTGCCCAGCTTCGTGGTGGGCGCCGCCGCGTTAGCTCAGTTGGCAGAGCGTTCGCCTTGTAAGCGAAATGTCGAGAGTTCGACTCTCTCACGCGGCTCTGTCGGTGGCCGCCCGTAGCGTCCGCCACATGCATACCTGTCTCGGATGCGGCGTCGAAATCCCTCGTCGCGGCAAGCTCGTGCGCTCGTTCTGCAGCAACGGCTGTCAGCGGGCGGCCGAGCGCCGGGTCAAGACGGCCCGGTGGCTCGAGACCGGTGTGGCGACGACCAGCAGTCGCCCGGACCACTACATCCGGCTGCACATCGCGAGGGAGCAGGAGCGCCGGTGCGCGATCTGCGGCCAGGCTGAGCTTTGGAACGGCCTCGAGCTTCGGATGGTCCTCGATCACATCGACGGCGACTCGAGCAACAACGCACGCGGCAACCTGCGTCTCGTCTGTCCCAACTGCGACTCGCAGCTGCCGACCTACAAGAACCGCAACAAGGGGCGGGGTCGCTACATGCGGCGGACGCGCTACGCCAACGGGCAGTCCTATTGAGCCGTCGACCTCAGCGCAGCTGCCGCGCCTCGAAGCGCGCCGGTGGCGAGGCGATGGCGTCCTGCGCGGCGACGAGCTGGATCTCGCGGGTGCCGGCGGCCAGCGTGGCCTCGAGGACGGCGTAGACCGCCGACGTCGTGAGCTCGAGCGCGCGGGCCGGCGAGCCCGTCGTACGCAGGTGGGCGAGGTAGAGGGCGGCGGTGACGTCGCCGCAGCCGTTGGGCGAGATCGGCAGCAGGGGTGTGGTGACGGCCCAGGCGCCGGCGTCGGAGACGGCGACCACGTCGAGGGTGTCGGGTGCGGAGTCGGCGTGCAGGACCGAGGTGACGAGCACGTCGCGCGGCCCGGTGGCCCGGACGGCGTCGACGGCGTCGAGCACCTCGGCCAGCGTCGACGTCGTCCGACCGGCGAGGAAGTCGAGCTCGAAGTGGTTGGGGGTGACGATGTCGGCGCGCGGCACGACCTGGTCGCGGAGGTACTCGGGGATGCCGGGCTTGACGAACATCCCGCGGCCGACGTCACCCATCACCGGGTCGCAGCAGTAGACGGCGTCGGGGTTGAGCTCCTGGACGCGCGCGACGGCGTCGAGCACCACGGAGCCGACGGCCGGGTCGCCCTGGTAGCCCGACAGCACCGCGTCGGCGGTGCCGAGCACGCCGCGGTCGTCGATGCCGGCGATGACCTCGCGGACGTCGGCGGGGTCGAGGAGGGGCCCGCGCCAGGCGCCGTAGCCGGTGTGGTTGGAGAAGTGGACGGTCAGCACCGGCCAGACCTCGTGCCCCAGTCGTTGCAGCGGGAACACCGCGGCGGAGTTGCCGACGTGCCCGTAGGCGACCGACGACTGGATCGACAGGATCTTCACGAGAGCGATTCTTGCGCGGATGAACCGGTGACGGGAAAACTAGAACGCGTTACAGTTACCGCGATGTGGGGTCGCCCACACCGATCCAGCACCAGCGACGAGAGCGGGCAGGTCAGCGATGGCGAAGAAGCCGGAGTACCAGAACGAGGCCGACTACGTGGTGGTCGGGTCCGGCAGCTCGGGGGCCGCGATCGCCGGTCGCCTCGCCGAGTCCGGCGCGAGCGTGATCGTGCTCGAGGCGGGCAAGAGCGACGAGAAGTTCCTGACCAAGAAGCCCGGGATGATCGGGCCGATGCACGCGGTCCCCGAGATCAAGAAGACCGTCGACTGGGGCTACTACTCGGTCCCGCAGAAGCACCTGCTCGACCGCAAGATGCCGGTGCCGCGCGGCCGGGTCGTCGGCGGGTCGAGCTCGATCAACGGCATGGTCTACGTGCGCGGCAACCGCGCCAACTTCGACTCCTGGGCCGCCGAGGGCAACGTCGGCTGGGACGCCGACAGCGTCAACGCGGCGTACAAGAAGATGGAGGACTTCGAGGACGGCGAGAACGCCTTCCGCGGCGCCGGTGGTCCGATCCGCATCACCCGCAACAAGTTCCCGCAGGAGGGGGCGCTGCAGTTCCTGCAGGCCACCGCCGACGCGACCGGCTGCGAGATCCTCGACGACTACAACGGCGAGTCGCAGGAGGGCGTCAGCCGGATGCAGCAGAACGCCGCCGACGGCCTGCGCTACTCCGCCTCGCGCGGCTACATCCACCACCTCGCCCCCCGCACCCTGCAGCTGCAGAGCGAGGTGCTGGTGACCAAGGTCGTCATCGACAACGGCCGCGCCACCGGCGTCGAGGTCACCGACGTCAGCAAACGCGGCGGCGGCGCCACCCGCACGATCCGCGCCGGCAAGGAGGTCATCCTCGCGGCCGGGTTCGTCGGCTCCGCGCAGATCCTGATGCTCTCGGGCGTCGGCCACGCCCAGCACCTCAAGGACCACGGCATCCAGGTGGTCGCCGACCTCCCGGTCGGCGACAACCTGCACGACCACATGTTCCACGCGCTGACCTTCCACGCGACGTCGAGCAAGAACAAGGGCAACGCGGCCTACTTCGCCAAGGGCATCGCCAAGGAGATCGTGCGTCCCGGGACGACGTTCCTGGCCAACTCGGTCTTCGAGGTCCTCGCCTTCCTCAAGACCTCCCAGTCGGCGACGTCCGGCAACCTGCCCGACCTCCAGCTCCACCTGCTGCCGTGGTCCTACGTCTCGCCCAACCAGGACGAGCCGATCCGCCACGACGTCGACCCACGTACGTCGTTGACGGTGCTCACGACGCTGATCTACCCCAAGAGCCGCGGCACGCTGCGCCTCGCCTCGGCCGACCCGAAGGCCGCCCCGCTCATCGACTTCCAGTACCTCGCCGACCCCTCCGACCTCGAGGTGCTCGGCGAGGGCTCCGAGATGGTGCGCGACATCATGGCTGGCGGCGCCTTCAAGGGCTCGGTCAAGGAGGAGATCCACCCCGGCAAGGCCCTGCAGGGCCAGGCCCTGCGCGACGAGATCCTCAACCGTGCGACCTCGGTCTACCACGGGGTCGGCACCTGCCGGATGGGCGTCGACGAGCTCGCGGTCGTCACCCCCGACCTCAAGGTCCGCGGCATCGAGGGCCTGCGGGTCTGCGACGCCTCGATCATGCCGTCCATCACCGGCGGCAACACCAACGCGCCGGCCATCATGATCGGTGAGCGCGGCGCCGACCTCGTCCTCGGAAGGGGCTAGGACCATGACCCTGCAGCGTCCCGCGTCGGTCACCGACGCCCTGCTCGACCGGCTCGTCGCCCGCGTGCCGTCCACGGCCGGCGGTACCTGGAAGCTCACCGAGGTCTACACCGGCGAGGTCCTCGTCGAGCTGCCGCAGTCGACCCCCGCCGACATCGAGCAGGCCTTCGTCGCGGCCCGCGCCGCGCAGGCCGAGTGGTCGCAGTGGCCGCTGGCCAGGCGCCTCAAGGTCTTCAAGAAGGCCCACGCGATCTTCCTCGCCAACGCCCACCGGACCGCCGACCTGATCCAGGTCGAGAGCGGCAAGAACCGGCGGATGGCGATCGAGGAGAGCTGCGACCCGCCGATGGTGATCAGCCACTACGTCAAGCACGCCAAGCGGTTGCTCGCGCCGGTCACCAAGGGCGGCCCGGTGCCGTTCCTCACCACCTCCACCGCGATCCGCCAGCCCAAGGGCGTCGTCGGGGTCATCGCCCCGTGGAACTTCCCCTTTGCCACCGGCATCTCCGACGCGGTCACCGCCCTCATCGCCGGCAACGCCGTCGTGCTCAAGCCCGACAACAAGACGGCGCTCTCGCCGCTGTGGGGCATCGAGATGCTCGAGGAGGCCGGGCTGCCGAAGGGCCTGTTCCAGGTCGTCTGCGGCGAGGGGCCCGACGTCGGACCGACGCTCATCGACAACGCCAACTACGTCATGTTCACCGGCTCGACCGCGACCGGCCGGGTGATCGGCGAGCGCGCCGGCCGCAACCTCATCGGGGCCTGCCTCGAGCTCGGCGGCAAGAACCCGATGATCGTGCTCGAGGACGCCGAGATGGACGACGTCGTCGAGGGCGCGGTCTTCGGCGTCTTCGGCAACACCGGCCAGATCTGCATGCACATCGAGCGCATCTACCTGCCCGAGTCGAGGTACGACGAGTTCCGCGACAAGTTCGTCGCGCGGGCCAAGGCGCTCGACGTACGCGCCTCCTACGACTTCGGCCCCGAGATGGGCTCGCTCGTCTCGCCCGACCACAAGGACCGCGTGCAGTCCCACGTCGACGACGCCGTCGCCAAGGGCGCGACGGTGCTCGCCGGCGGCAAGGCCCGCCCCGACCTCGGCCCGGCGTTCTTCGAGCCGACGATCCTCGAGGGCGTCACCGCCGACATGCTCGCCGGCTCCTGCGAGACCTTCGGCCCGGTCGTCGCACTGCACCGCTACCGCACCGTCGACGAGGCGGTCGCGCTGGCCAACGACACCGACTACGGACTCAACGCCTCGGTCTGGGGCACCGACCTCGACGCGGCCTGCGCCGTCGGCCGTCGCATCCACTCCGGCAACGTCAACGTCAACGACATCCTGGCCACCGCGTTCGCCTCCAAGGGCACCCCGTCCGGCGGCGTCAAGCAGTCCGGCGTCGGTGCCCGCCACGGCGACCAGGGCCTCACCAAGTACACCGACGTCCAGAACCTCGCCGTGCTCAAGAAGCAGGTCATGGGCGCCCGCCCCGGCCAGGACTACGACGCCTACGTCAAAGGCATGCTGTCGGGACTGAAGATGATGCGGAAGACGCGCCTGCGCTGACGACACTGTGGGGTCGCGTCGTACGCCGACCTCACCTGTCGGTGGTCGAGGAGGTTGCGCTGGCAACCGTCACGAGACCATCCAGCCGCAGGGGCTGGTCGTCTGGCCCGTGTCGGTGGCGGTGGGGTGGTCTCGTGACGCTCCCTAGCGGGAGCTCCTCGACCACCGTG
>CALRVO020000289.1:0-5595 GCA_943371595.1 Sphingomonas paucimobilis | reverse complement strand
GGTCGAGGGTCTGCTGGCGCGCCACGAGCCCCAGCGGTCCGGGCAGGCGCACGGTGACGCCGAGCGCGCGCAGGTCGCCGCGACGCCGGGGGAGCAGCGGCGTCGTGAGCACGGTCCGGTCGCCGGGCCCGAGGCGGACGCGGTGCCGGTTGCCGGTGGCGCCGGCGGTCGGCTGCCACGCGTCGCGCACGACGCCGCGCACCGTGCGGTTCGAGCCGTTGTCCACGACGACCACGGCCGCAGCCGGGTGACCCGTCCGCACCGCACCGGTCGGGCGGCGCACCAGGCTCAGCGATGACGGCCGGGGCGCCAGGAGCAGGTCGAGGCCGCAGAGGAGCAGCACGAGCAGCAGCCACAGCCAGACGGTGCTGGCGGCCGGCCGCACGAGCACGGCGACCAGCCCCAGCAGCACCAGCAGCGGCGTACGGCCGGTGAGCGCCATCAGCGCACCATCAGCGCGGGACCGGCACGGAGCCGAGCGCCGAGGCCAGCACCTGCGCCACGTCGACGCCCTCGAGCTCGGCCTCGGGTCGCAGGCCGAGCCGGTGCACGAGCGTCGCGTGGGCCAGCGACTTGACGTCGTCGGGCGTCACGAAGTCACGGCCCGACAGCCACGCCCAGGCCCGGGCCGCCCGCAGCAGCGCCGTGGCGCCGCGCGGACTGACGCCGAGCGACAGCGAGGGCGACTCGCGGGTCGCCCGCGCGATGTCGACGATGTAGGCCGCGACCTCGGGGCTGACCTGCACCGTGCGCACCGCGCGCTGCCCGGCCTCGACGTCGGCGCCGGAGGCGACGGCCGTGACGCCGGCGGCACGTACGTCACGCGGGTCGAAGCCGGCGGCGTGGCGGTTGAGGATCTCGATCTCGGCGGCGCGCTCGGGGATCGGCAGCACCACCTTGAGCAGGAACCGGTCGAGCTGGGCCTCGGGCAGCGGGTAGGTGCCCTCGTACTCGACGGGGTTCTGAGTCGCCGCGACCAGGAACGGCCTGGGCAGCGGGTGGGTGGTGCCGTCGACCGACACCTGGCCCTCCTCCATCGCCTCGAGCAGCGCCGACTGGGTCTTGGGCGGGGTCCGGTTGATCTCGTCGGCCAGCAGCAGGTTGGTGAAGACCGGCCCACCACGGAACGACAGCTCACCGGCGTGGGAGTCGATGACCATCGAGCCGGTGATGTCACCCGGCATCAGGTCGGGGGTGAACTGCACCCGTCGGGTCTCGACCGACAGCGAGGCCGCGAGCGTGCGCACCAGCAGGGTCTTGGCGGTGCCGGGCACGCCCTCCATCAGCACGTGGCCGCCGCAGAGCATCGCGACCAGCAGCCCGGACACCGCGGCGTCCTGGCCGACGACGGCCTTGGCGACCTCGTGGCGCACGGCGACCAACCGCTCGCGCGCGGCGGCGTCGGCCCCGGGGTGTCCGGCCGACTGGTCGGGGGACGTGTCGAACGACGTCATGAGCGACGTACCTCTTCCTCGAGTGCCGCCAGGGCGGCGGCCAGGTTGATCAGGTCACGGTCGGTGCCGGGCGGGGGCCCGGAGGTGGCGAGGAGGCCGGCGACCTCGGCCTCGGGGCGCCCGACGTGGCGGGCCACGTCGCGCACCAGGGTGGTCTCGTCGGTCGCTGGGGCCAGCCGCATCCGCGACCGGACGCGGGCAAGCGTGGCCGCCCGCAGGGTCGCGGCGGCGTGCGCCCGGTCGCCGGAGCGACGGTAGAGGCGGCCCCGGCTGCGCGTGGTCTCGATTGCCTTGACCACCACGGGCAGCGGCTCGGTCGCCAGCGGGCCGAGCCGGCGTCCGCGCCACAGCACCAGCGCGAGCACCGCCAGGACCAGCAGCCCGATGCCGGGGCGGACCCACTCGGGCACCAACGACCAGAAGTCGACGCCGTCGTCGCCGACGAGGTCGTCGTAGGAGGCGACGTACCAGACGAGGCGGTCCTGCTGGCCCAGCAGCCGCAGGGCCACGGCGGCGTTGTCGGCCCGCAGCACCTGGTCGTTGGTGAGCAGCTGGGGCGACCCGAGGAGGGTGAGGGAGCCGCTGGTGACGACGGTGTCGTCGAAGCAGCCGTCGCCGGGCATCCGGGTGGCCTCGTCGACCTCGATCTCGAGACCGGTGAACAGGGGCGTCTCGCAGGAGGCCTCGATCGGCCCGGAGGTGTCGGCCGAGCCGTCGGAGCCCGGGCGGCCGAGCAGGTCGAGCAGGGTCGGCCCGGGGTCGACGACCACGACGGTGGCGCCGGCGGTGTCGCGCAGCAGTCGCTCGACGGTGCTCGCCCCGAGCTGCTCGGTCGAGGTGACGACCACGGTGGTTCCGTCGCCCGCGTCGGCCTCGGCGAGGGCGTCGGCCGAGCGCACGACCTCGACGTCGACCCCTTCGTCGGCGAGCACCCGGGCCACGGCGCGACCGCCGTCGCCGCCCACGTTGTCCGGGTCGTACGCCGCCTCGCGGCCGGTCTCGCCGCCGCCGGTCGCCAGCGCCACGACCACGGCGAGCACGAGGAACACCGTGACGACCACGGCCGTGCGGTGCCGGCGCAGCCAGGCCCGGGGGCCACGACCGTGCGCCGCGGCGGTCGCCGGAGCCGCCGTGAGGAGGTCGCTCACCGCGCCCCCGCCAGCTCGAGGTCGAGGTCGAGCACCGCGACGGCCTGCTCGCGCGAGGCCGGGCGCTCGCCGTACATCACGGCGTCGAAGAGGTCGGCGCCGGCGGCGGTGCGGTCGTGCTGCTGGGGGTACTCGCGGGCCAGCACGGCCGCGACCTCGTGGGCGGTGACGCCGGGGGAGTCCTCGAGGCGTCCGCGCTCGACCTGCCGTCGCGCCAGGGCGCGGAACCCGTCGACGACGGCGTCGGCGTGGCGTCCCTCGGCCAGGGCGAGCTCGGCCCGGGCCCGGAGCTCGCCGGCGCTCACGACCTCGCCGCCGAGCACGCGACCCTCGCGACCGCCCGGTCGCCGCGCCGTACGACGGGCGCGCGAGGCGAGGTGGGCCAGGCCACCGACGAGCGACACGACGACGACGGTGAGCGCGAACCACGTCAGCGACGGGATGTCGCGGGCCCCCTCGACCCCGCCGTCGACCTGGCGACCGATCCAGTCGAGGACGCGTCGCAGCAGGTCGTCGGAGACGTAGTCGGGGTCGGCGAGCTCGCGCCGCAGCAGCGAGCGCGCCTCGTCACCCGACGGGTCGAGCGGTGGGGCCAGCCTCACGCGGCGCTCATCGGTCGAGCACCCCGGCCTGCCGCATCAGCTCGACGTCGTAGGCCTCCAGGCGCATCCGCTGGTCGAGGTACTGCAGGGACGTCACCGTCGAGGTGAAGGGCGCGACGAACGCCGTCGCGGCGACCTGGGCCAGCGCGCTGCCGAGGATGGTGACGAACAGGGCCACGTCGGGCGGCGCCGTGAGCGAGCCGATGCTGCCGGCCAGCGAGAAGGGCACCCCGAGCAGCTGGCCCGCGACGGCGCCGATGACGAACGTCAGCAGCGCGATGCCGAAGATCCGCCAGAACCCGCCCTGGGTGAGCCGGTAGCCGCGCCCGAGGCTCGCGACGACCCCGAGGTCCTCGAGCATCAGGGCCGGCACGGGCAGGTAGTAGACGCGGATCCAGAACCACGACATCGCCGCGGCGAGCACCGGCACCGAGAAGACGATGAGCAGCACGGTCGCCAGGGTCGGGGTGAGCAGCACGACCACCACCACGAACACGGCGTAGACCCCGACGATCAGCAGCGTCGCCAGTCCGAGCAGGACCGCGAGCCCGACCAGCCGCCACCGACGACCGAGGGTCGCCGCCCAGGCCTCGCCCAGGCTCAGGCGCCGGCCGACCGCGGCCGCGGCGGTCACGTGGACGACCATGCCGGTGACCAGGATCAGTCCCAGGCCCTGCAGCAGCGCGCCGAAGAGGTAGGAGCCGTAGGCCGTGACGAACCCGATCGCCTCGTCGTCGCCGACCTCCGTCGCCGTCGGGTCGTAGGTCAGGCCCACGGTCCAGGTCAGCACCCCGACGACGAGCACGGGGATGGCCATGGCGATCGCGGCCACCAGCACCGACGCACCCACGGTCGCCTTCGGGTTGAACCGGATGATGCGGAAGGCCGCGTCGTAGATCTCACCGAGGGAGAGCGGACGCAGCGGCATGGCCCCCGGCTTGTGCGCCGCGCCGAGCATCCCGCGCTGCGGGACCCATCCCGGTGGCGGCGGCGGTGCGGCCCACGGAGGGGCCGGCTGCGGGCCCCACTGCGGGCCCCACTGCGGGCTCCGCTGCGGGACACCGGGCTCACCGGGCGGTGGCGCGCCCGGGGGAGGGGGCGAGCCGGGGGGCGGGAAGTCCGACATGGTTCCTCATCGCTGGTGGCGGGGAGGTCATCTTGTCAGGTGGGCGTGACGGCGCCGGTACGCCGACCGGTCAGCGCCCGGTGTGGCTCGGCAGCACGCACGCCGTGTCGAGCCCGAGCACCCGGTTGAGCCGTCCGAAGGCGATCCACGACCCGAGGCACATCGAGAGCTCCACGACCTCGGCGTCGGTGTATACCGTGCTGAACCGGGCCCAGAAGTCGTCGTCGAGCCCGTGGTGGTCCAGGGCGAAGCGCTCCGCGTACTCGGCGGCCAGGCGGGCGCGCTCGTCGAGGTCCGCGGTGGTGCGCCACTGCGTGACGGCGTCGGCGAAGGTGTCCTCGACGACCACCCCGTCGCGCTCGGTGCGCCAGTCCTGGCAGAACACGCACCCGTTGACCTGCGCGATGCGCAGCCGTGCGGCCTCGAACTCACGCAGCCCGAGGGTGCCGTGCTCGTAGACGCTCTGCGCGAAGCCGGCGGCGGCGGGCCCGATGCCCGGCACCATCTCGCCCCAGACGTACATGATCGGGTCCTTGCCCTCGGGCACGTCGATCCGCATCAGCTGCTCCACATCTTTCCTACGGCGGGGGACAGGGGGACGTCGAGCGCGTCGTAGAGCCCGGGCTCGGCGGCGCGCAGCCAGGGGACGGCGTTGAGGAGCCGGTTGGCGGCCGTGGCGTTGCCGCCGGCGGCGCGGTTGCCGCCCTCGTCGGTCGCCTCGACGGTGACCTCGATCCGCGGCCGGCCCTCGATGACGACCGTGTGCGCGCCGTCGCCGCCGTCCGGAGGGACGGGCCAGTCGGTCGCGCACCAGGGCGTGATCCGCGTGACGTGCTCGATCACGATGCGTGGCTCGCCGGCGACGATCCCCTGCACCTCGAAGCGGAGCGCACCCTGCGTGCCGGCCTCGAAGAGACCCATGGCGTTGGTGACGTCGGCCTCGAGCGGGCGGCGCTGCAGGGTCTCGCGGATCTCGTCGACCTCGACGCCGAGGGCCCGGGCGATCAGCCGGACCTGGCCGCCCCAGACCATCGTCGGCACCCCGGGGGCGGTCATCGGCGGCTGGTAGTCCATCGGCTCGCCCATGCCGACCAGGTGGCGGACCGACTCGGGGGCGTCGTACGTCGCGTAGTCGAAGACCTCCCGGCAGCGCACCTGGTCGACGGTGCCGGCCAGACCGCTCACGAGGACCGGCAACAGGTCGTTGCCCCACCCGGGGTCGATCCCGCTGACGAAGAGCGCGCTCCCGCCGTCCAGAGCCGCGG
>CALRVO020000288.1:0-5597 GCA_943371595.1 Sphingomonas paucimobilis | reverse complement strand
GGATCGCAGAGCCCAGCGCGCCGGACTGGCAGAAGAACGCGGCGCGACCGCGCGGCGGCATCACCGGCGACAGGCTCGCGTTGACCGACACGGCGGGGTCGGTGTTGATGACCCCGAGGCAGTTGGGGCCGATCAGCCGCAGCCCGTAGGACCGGGACAGCCCCACGAGGTGGCGCTGTCGCTGGCGCCCCTCGTCACCGGTCTCGGCGAAGCCGCTCGAGATCACGATCATCCCGTGCACGCCCTTGGCGGCGCAGTCGAGGACGACGTCGGTGACCGAGTCGGCGGGGACGGCGACGATCGCCACGTCGACGTCGTCGGGGATGTCGCCCACCGACTTGAACGCCGGGAGTCCGGAGACCGCCGCGGCACTGGGGTTGACGGCGTAGACCCGACCCGTGAAGTCACCGGTCACCAGGTTGCGCACCAGCGCCTGGCCGATGGTGTCCTGGCGACGGCTGGCGCCGATGATGGCGATCGAGCGCGGGTTGAAGAACCGCTCGATCGAGGCGGCCTCGGCGCGGTGCTCGCGGCCCCGCATCACGCCGATCGAGGTGTCGGTCGCCTCGATCGGGAACTCGAGGCGTAGCACGCCGTCCTCGTAGCCGCTGACCACCCGGTAGCCGGCGTCACGAAAGGTGTGGATCATCCGGCTGTTGTCGGGCAGCACCTCGGCGGTGAACCGCTCGATCCCCCGCTCGCGCGCGGCCTGGGCGAGGTGCTCGAGCAGCAGCTGGGCGATGCCGCGGCCGTGGTGCTGGTCCTCGACGAGGAACGCCACCTCGGCCTCGGAGTCGCCCACGACGTCGTAGCGCCCGACCGCGATCATCTGGCCCTGAAGGATGAGCACCAGGGCGACCCGCTGGTCGTGGTCGACCCGGGTGAACCGGGCGACGTCGCGCTCGGAGAGCGTCGGCATGGGCGAGAAGAAGCGGTAGTACTTCGAACGATCACTGACCCGGGCGTAGAAGGTGACCAGCAGGTCGGCGTCGTCGGGACGGATCGGCCGGATGTGGGCGGTGCGCCCGTCGCGCAGCAGGACGTCGGCCTCCCAGTGACGCGGCGGCGGCGAGGTCACGCCGCGGGCCGCCAGGGTGGGGGGATCCGCGGTCACACCGACAGGTTACCGGTGCCAGTGACACTCCGGGTGCGCTCGGCGCGCTGCTCACCGGAAGCTGGCGATGCCCGCCCTGAACGCGTCGAGGGACGCCGGGCTCGAGTCGATGCGCCAGTCGGTCTCCTTGGCCAGGGAGAACCAGCTGACGCCGCGGACCTCGGGGTGCTGCGCGAGCCACGCGAACGCCTCGCCGAACCACGCGGCCTTGCTCCCGCCGACCTCGGTGCACCCGGTCTCGGCGATGAAGACCGGCCTCCTGGTGAGGCGCTGGAGCTCGGCCGTGCCCGCCCCGAAGAGCGTGGCGAACGAGACCCAGGTCGACCACGACTGGGTGGTGCCGAAGTTGTAGCCGTCGAGGCCGACGCGCCCGACGTGGGCGTCGCCCGGGTAGAGCGGGGCGAGCGGCGTCGCCCCGGGGTAGGGCACGTTCTGCACCCACGACCAGGTGACGTTGGTGGCGCCGACGCGCTGGAAGACGCCCACGACGCGCCGCCACGCCGCGACGTAGGAGGCAGTGGTGTTGCCGTTGACGCCCGCGGCCCAGGGGTACCAGGTGCCGTTCGCCTCGTGGGCGAAACGCAGCACCACCGGCCGCCCGTAGGCCTTGACCTGCCGGGCCCACCGGGTGAGGTAGGCGTCGTGGCTGCCCGCGGCGACCGAGGCCATCGAGTAGCGCGGCTGGTCGAGGCCCGCCGCGGGGTCCCACGGCTCCCAGACCACCTCGGGCACGTACCCCGCGTCGGCGATGCGGGCGGCGTCCGCCGCGACGAAGTCCGGGTGGAGGGCCCAGGCGGCGTAGTAGGTGAGCTCGGTCGGCGCGCACCCCAGGGCCGACCTCAGGTGGTCGACCTCCCCCAGGTCGCTCGGCAGCGCAGCGGTGGCGAGACCGAACCCGCGCCGGGCGCCGACCTTCGCCCTGCTCGCGGTCGACGTACGCCGGGTGGTGACCGGCCCGGGCGTGCGGGCCACGGGGCCGGGAGCCCGGACCGCCGGGCCGGACGGGACACCGGCGCCGGCCGCACCGGGTCGGGCGACGGCCGCGAGCACGCCGGCCGCACCGAGGGTGAGGACCGCACGCCGTCCGACGGTGGCCGGCGCGGTGCGGCGGGGGTGAGCAGGCACGAGACATCCGGTGAGGGGCGCGGGGACAACGGGGCGTCGACCGGTCGGCCGGGTCCGGGGGGAGCATCGGCCGCACGGCGGGGCGGCTTGAGCGACCGCCACCGGCGAGCCCCCGCCACCGCGAGGCGGTGCGGCCGGGACAATGGGTGCCATGGCACGCCGCACGTCGAAGCAGGACCTTCCCGACGACTTCGAGGAGCACATCCTCGACATCGACGTCGGTGAGGAGATGCGCAACTCGTTCCTCGAGTACGCCTACTCCGTCATCTACTCCCGGGCCCTGCCCGACGCCCGCGACGGCCTCAAGCCGGTGCAGCGCCGCATCCTCTACACGATGAACGAGATGGGGCTGCGTCCCGACCGCGGACACGTCAAGAGCGCGCGCGTCGTCGGCGAGGTCATGGGTCGCCTGCACCCCCACGGCGACGGCGCGATCTACGACGCCCTCGTGCGCACCGCCCAGTCGTGGTCGATGCGACTGACCCTGGTCGACGGGCACGGCAACTTCGGCTCGCCCGACGCCGGCCCGGCCGCCATGCGCTACACCGAGTGCCGGATGGCCCCGCCCGCGGTCGCGATGACGGCCGGCATCGACGAGGAGACCGTCGACTTCAAGCCCAACTACGACGGCCGCGAGACCGAGCCGACGGTGCTGCCCGCCGCGATCCCCAACCTGCTGGTCAACGGCACCACCGGCATCGCGGTCGGCATGGCCACCAACTGCGCCCCGCACAACCTGGTCGAGGTCGTGCAGGCCCTGCGACACCTGATCAAGCAGCCCCAGGCGTCCCTCGACGACCTGATGCGGTTCGTCCCCGGCCCCGACCTGCCCACCGGCGGCAAGATCGTCGGCCTCGACGGCATCCGCGACGCCTACGAGACCGGTCGCGGCTCGTTCCGCATGCGGGCCACGGCGCGCGTCGAGACCATCGGACGACGCAAGGCGCTCGTCGTGACCGAGCTGCCCTACGGCGTCGGCATCGAGAAGGTCGTCGAGCGGATCAAGACCCTGGTCCAGGGCAAGAAGCTGCAGGGCATCGCCGACGTCAAGGACCTCTCCGACATGGAGAAGCCGACCCACCTGGTGATCGAGGTCAAGAACGGGTTCGTGCCCGAGGCGCTGCTCGAGCAGCTCTACCGGATGACCCCGCTCGAGGACTCCTTCGGCATCAACGCCGTCGCGCTCGTCGACGGCCAGCCCCGCACCCTCGGCCTCAAGGAGCTGCTCGAGGTCTTCCTGCGCCACCGCTACGACGTCGTACGGCGTCGCACGGCGTTCCGGCGGGCCAAGGCCGCCAGCCGGCTCCACCTCGTCGAGGGCCTGCTCGTCGCGATCCTCGACATCGACGAGGTGATCCAACTGATCCGGGCCTCCGACAACGCCGCGGAGGCGCGCGAGCGCCTGATGGGCGTCTTCGACCTCTCCGAGCTGCAGGCCGACTACATCCTCGACATGGCGCTGCGCCGGCTCACTAAGTTCTCCCGGATCGAGCTCGAGAAGGAGCAGGCCGAGCTGCTGGCCGAGATCGAGGCGCTCGACGCGATCCTCGGCGACGAGGCGCTGCTCAAGAAGGTCGTCTCCGACGAGCTCGCCGAGGTCGCCAAGACCTACGGCACCCCCCGCCGCACGGTCCTGCTCGAGTCGGCCGGCACCCCGGTGGCGGCCAGCGCCGTCGCCCTCGAGGTGCCCGACGACCCCTGCTTCGCGCTGATGTCGTCGAGCGGGCTGCTGGCCCGCACCAGCAACGCCGAGCCGGTGGGCTCGGGCGAGGGCCGTGCCAACCACGACGTCGTCGTGTCCGCCGTCGCAACCACCGCGCGCGGCGAGGTCGGCGTGCTGACCTCGGCCGGCCGGCTGCTGCGGCTCGGCGTGCTCGACCTGCCCACGCTCCCGCCGAGCGCCAACGACCCCCACCTGCAGGGCGGCCTGCCGATCAGCGAGGTGCTCTCGCTGGGCGCCGGTGAGCGTCCGCTCGCGCTCTGCACGCTGCGCACCGACGGGCCGGGCCTGGCGCTCGGCACCCGCGACGGAGTCGTCAAGCGGGTCAACCCCGAGGTCCTGGGGCGCGACGAGTGGGAGGTCATCGGTCTCAAGGACGGCGACGAGGTCGTCGGCGCGGTCGAGCTGGTCACCGGCGAGGAGACGCTCTGCTTCATCAGCAACGTCGCCCAGCTGCTCCACTTCCCCGCGGCCCTGGTGCGGCCCCAGGGGCGCTCGGGCGGAGGCATGGCCGGCATCAAGCTCGGCGCCGGCGAGACGGTCGCCTGGTTCGGCGCGATCGACCCGGCGGCGCCCGACGGCTCGGTGGTCGTCACGGCCTCCGGCGCCTCGACGGCGCTGCCCGGCACCGAGCCGGGCGCGGTCAAGGTCACCCCGTTCACCGAGTACCCCTCCAAGGGCCGCGCCACCGGCGGCGTGCGCTGCCACCGGTTCCTCAAGGGCGAGGACACCCTGGTGCTGGCCTGGGCCGGCACCGCCCCGGCCCGGGCCGCGGCCGCCAGCGGCGCACCGGTCGAGCTGCCTGCCGCCGACGGCCGGCGTGACGGGTCGGGGGTTCCCGGCAGCCAGCCGATCGCCGCCGTCGCGGGTCCGCTCGCCTCGCGCCTGGCACCGGTGGGCGTGATCGGCGATGTGACAGGCTGATCACATGAGCTTGCGTCGTACGGCCGTGGCCGCGGTCCTCGTCCTCACCGCGTCCTGGGGTCTGGCTGCGTGCAGCAGCGACAGTGGTCCGAGCACCAACACCGCGGCCAACACCGACGGTGACGACACCGTCTCCCCCGAGGAGGTGCTGGCCTTCGCCAAGGCCGAGCTCGACCAGACCGCGGGCGTCCGGCTCACCCTGTCGACCGACGACGCCCCCGAGGCCGAGGCCTTCCTGTCCGAGGCCTCCGGGGTCATCACCGCCGATCCCCCGGCCTTCCAGGGCCTGGCCTCCGGCACCTTCGAGGGCATCCCCGCCACCGACGTCGACATCGTGTCGGTCGGCGGGAAGGTCTACGCCCAGCTCTTCGGCAGCTACCAGGACTTCAAGCTCCCGACCTGCGTGCCCGACCCGGCCGGCCTGCTCGACCCCGACACCGGCTTCGCGCCGGTCCTGACCGCGGCCACGCAGGTCACCGCCGGCGACCCCCAGCGCGGTGGCGCCGACAACGACGAGATCCTCACCCCCTACACCGCCGTGGTGCCGGGCGAGGCCGTCCAGAACCTCCTGCCGTGCGCCCCGGGTGACCAGTTCCAGGCGACGTTCAGCATCGCCGCCGACGGGCGGCTCCAGGGCGCCGACCTGACCGGCGACTTCTTCGAGGGCGCCGGCGAGATCACCTACTCGATCACCGTCGACGACTACGACGTCGA
>CALRVO020000287.1:0-5618 GCA_943371595.1 Sphingomonas paucimobilis | reverse complement strand
GTCGGGTGGAGCCTCGGCGGCACCATCGCCCGAGAGGTGGCGCGCGCGGTCCCCGACCGGGTCTCGCGCGTCATCACCTACGGCAGCCCCGTGGTCGGCGGACCGACCCACACCCTCGGGGCCGGCGCCTTCGGGGCCGAGGAGTGCGCACGGATCACCGAGCTCGCCCAGCGTCTCGACGCCGAGCAGCCGCTGCGCGTGCCGGTCACCGCGATCTACACGCGCCGCGACGGTGTCGTCGACTGGCGCGCCTGCATCGACCGGTCGACCGCCGACGTGACGCACGTCGAGGTGGCGTCGACCCACCTGGGCCTCGGGCTCGACCCCGACGTGTGGGCTGCCATCGCCAAGGCTCTGGCGACCCGCCCGTAGCGGTCAGGCCCGGCGCTGGGGGAACGCCTCGACGTCGGGCGCGGTGACCTCGTGGCCGGCGGCGCACCGCAGCTCGGCGCGCACGGTCTCGCCGCACGACCCGTGGTGGCGCAACCCGATGGGACCGCGACCCTGGGGCGTCAGCCACCGGTCGCCCCACTGCATGAGCGCGACGAGCGCGGGGAGCAGGTCGTGGCCCGCCTCGGTCAGCACGTACTCGTCGCGGACCCGCTGACCGGGCTCGCGGTAGGGCCGACGGGCGAGCAGGCCGGCGGCGACGAGGTCCTTGAGGCGGGCCGCGACGACGGCCTCGCTGAGCCCCACCCGGGCGACGAACTCCTCGAACCGACGTACGCCGTAGAAGGCCTCTCGCAGGCACATCATCGACCCGCGCGTGCCGACCGCGCTGAGCGAGGCCGCCATCGTGCACCCGTCGGCCGACCAGGTCGACCGGTCGGCCAGGCGGGGCGCGAGGTGGACGACGTCGGCGGGGTCGTGGGGCTCGGCGGTCATGGGATCAAGCCTAGACCTGTCTTGCGTCAACACAAGCCAGCCCCTACGGTCTGGCTATGGTTATCACTAGTCAGGAGCGGGCGGTCCGTCCGGGCGCAGTCCTCGCCGTCCTGTCCCTCGCCGCCTTCGTGGCCAGCCTCGACCTCTTCATCGTCAACGTCGCCTTCGAGGAGATCGGGCGCGACTTCGACGGCGTCGCGCTCAACGACCTCTCGTGGGTCCTCAACGGCTACGCGATCGTCTACGCCGCACTGCTGGTGCCGCTCGGGCGGCTCGCCGACCGCTACGGACGCAAGGCAGGCTTCCTGCTCGGGCTGGCGCTCTTCACCCTGGCCAGCGCGGCCTGTGCCGCCACGGACACCCTCGAGGCGCTGGTCGCCTTCCGTGTCCTGCAGGCCGTGGGCGCGGCAGCACTGACCCCTACCTCCCTGGGTCTGCTGCTGCCCGTGTTCCCGCCTGAGGGCCGGGCCCGGGCGGTGCGCATCTGGGCAGCGTCCGGGGCCCTGGCCGCCGCCGCCGGGCCCGTCGTGGGGGGCCTGCTCGTCGAGGTCTCCTGGCGCTGGGTGTTCCTGGTCAACCTGCCGATCGGCGTCGCGGCCCTGGTCGCGGCCTACGTGCTGGTGCCCGACTCGCGCGACCCCGCGCCGGGCCGGCTGCCCGACCTGTTCGGCACCGGGCTCGCGATCGTCGCGATCGGCGCCTTGTCGCTGGGCCTGGTCCAAGGACCCGAGTGGGGCTGGACGTCCGGGCGGGTGCTGAGCGCCTTCGGCGCCGCCGTGGTCACCCTCGCCCTCGTCGTACGCCGCTCGCTGCGCCACCCGAGCCCGCTGGTCGAGCCCGACCTGCTGCGGGTGCGGCCCTTCGCCTGGTCCAACCTCGCCGCGATCGCGTTCTCGGCCGGCTTCGCCGCCAACCTGCTCGCCATGGTGCTCTGGATGCAACAGGTGTGGGGGTGGTCGGCGCTGCGCACCGGCCTCGCGGTCGCACCCGGCCCGCTGATGGTGCCGCTGTTCGCCGTGGTCGGCGGGCTCCTGGTCGCGCGCGGGGTCGCGGTGGGCCGGATCGCCGCGACCGGCTGCCTGCTCTTCGCCGCCGGCATGGTGATCACCCTGACCCGGCTGGTGCCCGAGCCGGCCTATGCCGGCCACCTGCTGCCGGGCCTGCTGGTGGGCGGCGCCGGGGTCGGCCTGGCCCTGCCGACCATCCTGTCCGCCGCGACCGCCGACCTGCCGGCGCACCGCAGCGCCACCGGCAGCGCGGTGGTCACCATGAGCCGCCAGATCGGCTCGGTGCTCGGGATCGCGGTGCTCGTGGCGATCCTCGGCACGCCCGCGACCTACGCCGAGGCGGCCGACGCCTTCGCGGCCGGCTGGTGGGCCTGCGCGGCGGCCGCCCTCCTGGGCGCCGTGGTCGCGCTGGGCATGACCCCGAGCTCGACCGCGACGCCCACCGGGGCGCTCACTCCACCGTGACCGACTTGGCCAGGTTGCGCGGCTTGTCGACGTCGAGGCCGAGGTGGGTCGCGGCGTGGAAGGCCAGCAGCTGCAGGGGCAGCGTGAGCAGGATCGGGTCGAGCTCACGCTCCGACCGGGGTACGTCGATCCGCCGGCACGGCACGTCGCCGAGGTCGACCTCGGCGTGGGTGACCACGACGAGCGGGCCGCCGCGAGCAGCGATCTCGTGCAGGGCCCCGACGTTGCGGTCGGTGAGCTCGTCGTGGGGCACCACCGCCACGGTCGGCACCGCCGGCGAGATCAGCGCGAGCGGGCCGTGCTTGAGCTCGGAGGTCTGGTAGGCCTCGGCGTGGCGGTAGGTGATCTCCTTGAACTTCTGCGCGCCCTCGCGGGCGACGGGGAAGCCACGCACCCGACCGATGAAGAAGAGGCTGTCGGCCACTGCCAGCTGCTCGGCGACCTCGCGCAGCTCGTCGGAGAGGGCGAGCACCTCCTCGATCTGGTCGGGCAGTGCCTGCAGCGCCGCGACCATCCGCTTGCCGTCGGCGATCGACAGGTCGCGCACCCGCCCGAGCTGCAGGGCGAGCAGCGAGAACCCCAGGAACATGGTGGTCAGCGCCTTGGTCGAGGCGACCGCGACCTCGGGGCCGGCGTGCAGGTAGACCCCGCCGTCGACCTCCCGGGCGATGGCCGAGCCGACGACGTTGACCAGCCCGATGACGCGACCGCCCTTGCGCCGGATCTCCTGGACGGCCAGCAGGGTGTCGATCGTCTCGCCGGACTGGCTGACCGCGACGTAGAGCGTGTCGGGCTCGATCACCGGGTCGCGGTAGCGGAACTCGCTGGCCGCCTCGGCGTCGGCGGGGATGCGGGCGAGCTCCTCGATCAGCGAGGCGCCCATCTGCCCGACGTAGTAGGCCGAGCCGCAACCGAGGATCTTGACCCGCTGGATCGCGCGGGTCTCGCGCACGTCCATGTTGAGGCCGCCGAGGTGGGCGGTGCCGAAGCGCTCCACGAGCCGGCCCCGCAGCACCCGCTCGGCCGCCGCGGGCTGCTCGAACATCTCGCGCAGCATGTGGTCGTCGCCCGCCTCGACGTCGTACGACGCGAGGTCGACGTCGATGTGGGCGGCCGGGCGCGACGTGTGGGTCAGGTCGGCACGGTAGGTCGTGAACCCGGTCGCGGTGATCGTGGCGATCTCGCCGTCCTCGAGGTGGGCGACCGTGGTGGTGTAGCGCACCAGTGCGGCCAGGTCGGAGGCGACGTGCATCTCCTTGTCGCCGACCCCGATGATCAGCGGGCTGCCGTTGCGCGCGACGACGAGGCGGTCGGGGAAGTCGGCGTGCATGACCGCGAGGCCGTAGGTGCCCTCGAGCCGGGCGAGCGTCTCGGCGACCCGACCCTCGAGCGTGTCGGCCTCCGACCGCCCCACCAGGTGGGCGATCACCTCGGTGTCGGTGTCGGAGACCAGGGTGACACCGGCGTCGGCCAGCTCGCCCCGCAGCGCCGCTGCGTTGTCGATGATCCCGTTGTGGACCACGGCCACGTCGCCCTTGGTGTCGGCGTGCGGGTGGGCGTTGGCGTCGGTGGCCGGGCCGTGGGTGGCCCAGCGGGTGTGCCCGATCCCGGCCTTGCCCGAGAACCGCTTGGGCAACGCGTCCTGCAGGTCGCGCACCCGGCCGGCGCGCTTGGCCACGCGCACCCCGCTCGGGGACAGCACCGCTACCCCCGCCGAGTCGTAGCCGCGGTGCTCCAGACGGGAGAGGCCCTCGAGCAGCAGCGGGGCCGCTTCCTGCCGGGTGCCGATGTAGCCGACGATGCCGCACATGGTGACTCTCTTTCCTGTTCAGCCGTAGACGAGTCGGCGTAGCTGCCGCTCGGTGAGAGGAGGTGCCGCGACCACGCGCGAGGCGAGCTCGTCGGCGATCTGGGCGAAGATCTCGGGGTTCTTGGCGCCACGGAGCTTGAGCTCAGCGTGGCGGCGACGGACGAAGGTCTCGAGGGGTTCGGCGTAGAAGGCGACGACCTCGTCGACGACGCGCGCCGCCTCCGCCTCGCTCAGGCCCGTCGTCGCCCGGAGGTGGTCGACGAGCGCGATGTCGGGAAGCACAGGACGATGCTGACCCCCTCCAGGGTCCCATGCAAGTTTGTGCCCGAAATCGGGCAGGAATCGGCGATTTGCCCCATTTTGGCTGCCCTGTCAGTGTCGTCCGGGTTCTACCACGCCAGCTCGGACACCGCGGGGGGTATGTGCCGATCACCACCGATCGGCCACGGGTCCATCCCCACCCGGATCGGTGATCGCACACGATCAGCCGATTCAGCGAGCCCCCCGACGACCCGATTCTTGACGTGCCACCCCCCACGGGTGCTCGGCGTGCCCTCCACGCCATGCGCCACGCGAACAAGATTCCCTGGAGGAACCCATGTCCCGCCGCTTCGCCCTGACCATCGCCACCGCCGCCGCCCTGCTGGCCGGATCCGGCGTGCAGGTGATCAGCGCGGCCGACGCCGCCGACCCTGTCCCGCCACCGCAGTCCGCCTACGTGCAGGCGGTGCTGCGCGACGCGCCGACCGCGCTGCTGCAGGGGCTCAACGACCTCACCGGCCGAGGCGCTACTGGCACCGCCGTCGGCTCCCCCGCCACCACCAGCCTTCCCAACGGTGACGTCGCCCGCGCCTTCAACGGCAAGGGCCAGTACCTGCAGTTCGCCGACAACAAGGCCTTCGAGATCGACGCCACAGGCGTGCTGACCGTCGAGTTCTGGATGCGCCCCGACACGCTGCAGTTCGCCGACGAGGAGGGCAGCGGCTACGTCTACACGATGGGGAAGGGCAACGGCGGCTCCCACGAGTGGTACACCCGGATGTACTCCAAGACCAACGCCGAGTCGCGGCCCAACCGCATCAGCGGCTACGCCTTCAACCCCGCCGGTGGCCTCGGGGCCGGGTCCTTCTTCCAGGACACCGTGCAGACCGGTCAGTGGATCCACGTCGGCCTGGTGATCAACAGCAAGGCCAAGAGCTCGACCTACCCGATGGGCTACAGCCGGATCTACAAGAACGGCGTCCTGCGCGACACCGACTCGCTCGCCGACTACAACATCACGCCCAGGAGCGGCACCGCCCCGCTCCGCGTCGGCACCGGCTACCTCAACAGCTTCTTCCAGGGCGCCGTGGGCGACATCGCGTTCTACGACAAGGAGCTGAGCGCCACCCAGCTCAGCACCCACCAGAAGGCGATGTTCCAGACGGCTCCCGCACCCGCACCCGCACCGG
>CALRVO020000286.1:0-5620 GCA_943371595.1 Sphingomonas paucimobilis | reverse complement strand
ATGGAGGAGGTCTGACGCTGCGGTGTGGTGGTCTCGTGACGGTTGCTAGCGCAACCTCCTCGACCGACGTGGGGTGCGGTCTGCGGGGTGTTGCGGTGTGGTGGTCTCGTGACGGTTGCTGGCGCAACCTCCTCGACCGACGTGGGGTGCGGTCCACTGCTCAGGTCGGGGTGAGTGTGGGGCTGGACGGCGCGCTAAGGTCGGCAGCACACGACAGGGGAGCACGGACCACGCGTGCTGAGAGTGCGGACCAGCCGCAGACCCTATGAACCTGCTCCGGTTAGCACCGGCGAAGGGAGTCCGGATGAGGCATGTGTGGCGTGCGGTCGCAACGGCGGCCATCGTGAGCGTGACGGTGACGTCGTGCTCGTTGACGGCGGGTGGTGACGACGAGCCGCGGGCCAGCGACCCCGGCGCGACGTCGTCGGGCGGGTCGTCGGGCGCGAGCGACGGGTCGGGGAAGGTGGTGCTGGTCGTCCACGACTCCTTCGCGCTGCCCGACGACCTGGTCGCCGCGTTCGAGGAGGACAACGACATCGACCTCGACATCCGGCAGTCCGGTGACGCGGGCGAGCTGACCAACAAGCTGGTGCTCACCAAGGGCGACCCGATCGGTGACGTGAGCTTCGGGGTCGACAACGCCTTCGCGAGCCGGGCGCTCGACGAGGGTGTCTTCGCACCGGCCGACGTCACCCTGCCGGCGGGCGCCGAGGCCTACGAGCTCGCGGGCGACGACGAACGTGCGCTGGTGCCGGTCGACAACGGCAACGTGTGCGTCAACGTCGACGACACCTACTTCGCAGAGAAGGGCATCGACCCGCCGCAGACGTTCGAGGACCTCGCCGACCCGGCCTACAAGGACCTGTTCGTCACCGAGTCCGCCTCGGCGAGCAGCCCCGGCCTGGCCTTCCTGCTCGCCACCATCGCCGAGTACGGCGACGACTGGCCGGCGTACTGGGAGCGGCTGATGGACAACGGCACCCGCATCGCGAGCAGCTGGACCGACGCCTACCAGGTCGACTTCACGCAGGGCGGCGGCAAGGGCGACCGCCCGATCGTCACGTCCTACGACTCGAGCCCGGCCTTCACCGTGGCCGAGGGCAGCGACACCTCGACGACGAGCGCGCTGCTCGACACGTGCTTCCTGCAGGTCGAGTACGCCGGCGTGCTGGCCGGTGCGGCCAACCCGGAGGGCGCCAAGAAGGTGCTCGAGTGGCTGGTCAGCCCCGAGGTGCAGGCGGCCCTGCCCGACAGCATGTACGTCTTCCCGGTCGCCGACGGCACCGCGCTGCCGGAGGCGTGGGCCACCTTCGCCCCGCGCCCGAGCGACCCCCAGGCCGTCGACCCGGCCGAGGTCGCCGAGAAGCGCGACGACTGGCTGCGGGAGTGGACCGACCTGACCACCCGATGACCGGCCGATGAGGCGCACCCTCACGCTCCTCGGCCTGGCCGCGCTGCCGACGGCGGTGCTCGCGGTGTTCTTCGTGCTGCCCGTCGTGGGCATGGTGGGACGCGGGTTCTGGCCCGACGACACCTTCGACCCGGGTGCGGTGCTCGACGTGTTCCGCCGCCCGCGCGTGCACCGGGTGCTGTGGTTCACGCTGTGGACGGCCTCGGTGGCCACCGCCGTCAGCCTCGCGCTCGGGCTGCCGGCCGCCTACGTGCTGCACCGGCTGCGCTTCCGGGGTCGCGGGCTGGTGCGCGGGCTCCTGCTGGTGCCGTTCGTGCTGCCGACGGTCGTGGTGGGCGTCGCGTTCCGGCAGCTGCTCCGCGAGGGCGGGCCGTTGGGCGGCCTCGGTCTCGACGGCACCCCCGCCGGCATCGTCACCGCGCTGGTGTTCTTCAACGTCGCGGTGGTGATCCGCACCGTCGGCGCCACCTGGGAGAGCCTCGACCGTCGACCGGCGGAGGCCGCCGCGGCCCTGGGGGCGGCACCGGTGACGGTGCTGCGCACGGTGACGTTGCCGGCGCTGCGCCCGGCGATCGTGTCGGCGGCGAGCGTGGTGTTCCTCTTCTGCGCGACCGCCTTCGGGGTCGTGCTCACGCTCGGCGGCTCGCGCTACGCCTCGGTCGAGACCGAGATCTACCTGCTCACCACCGAGCTGCTCGACCTGCCGGCCGCCGCCGCGCTCTCGGTGCTGCAGCTCGTCGTCGTCGTCGGCCTGCTCGTCGTGGCCGGGCGGGCCCGGCGTACGCCCGACGCGCAGGTGCAGCGCTCCACCGCTCCCGCCCAGCCCGTACGACGCCGCGACCTGCCCCAGGTCGCCGTCACCGCCGCGCTGCTGGTCGCGGTGGCCACCCCGGTCGTGGCCCTCGTCGTGGGCTCGCTGCGGCGCGACGGCACCTGGACCCTCGCCTCCTACCGCGCGCTCGCCGGGCGTGGCGGCGAGCCCGGTGACCCGACGCTCGTCGTCCCGGTGACCGAGGCCCTGGCCAACTCGCTGCGCATCGCCGTCGACGCCACATGGATGGCGCTGCTGCTCGGCGGGCTCGTCGCCGTCGTGGTCACCCGGCGCTCGCGCAGCCGTGCCGAGCGCAGGCTGCGCGGGGTGTTCGACGGGTTCTTCATGCTGCCGCTCGGGGTGTCGGCGGTGACCCTGGGCTTCGGGTTCCTCATCACGCTCGACTCCCCGCCGCTCGACCTGCGCGACTCGCCGTTGCTGGTCCCGCTGGCCCAGGCGCTGGTGGCGCTGCCGCTGGTCGTGCGCACGCTGGTGCCGGTGCTCGCCGGCCTCGACGACCGTCAGCGCCAGGCGGCGGCGTCGCTGGGCGCCGGGCCGTTGCGGGCGTTCGCGACCGTCGACCTGCCCGCGGTCTGGCGGCCGCTGCTCGCTGCTGCGGGCTTCGCCTTCGCCGTCTCGCTCGGGGAGTTCGGGGCGACGTCGTTCCTCGCGCGTGACGACGCCCCGACGATGCCGGTGGTGATCTTCCGGCTGATCGGGCGCCCGGGGGAGGGCGACTACGGGGCGGCGCTGGCCGCCTCGGTCGTGCTCGCCGCGACGACCGCGGTCGTGATGCTGGCCGTCGAGCGGCTGCGCGTGCCCGCCCTGGGAGCCTGGTAGCCGTGCTCTCACTCGACCAGGTCCACGTCGACTACGACGGCGTGCCCGCCGTCGTCGACGCGACCCTCGAGGTGCCCGACGGCAGCGTGGTCGCGGTGCTCGGTCCGTCCGGCTGCGGCAAGTCGACGCTGCTGCGGGCCGTCGCGGGGCTCGAGCGCCCGAGCGCCGGCACGATCTCGTGGGACGGCGCCGACCTCGCGAGCACCCCCACCCACCAGCGGGGCTTCGCGCTGATGTTCCAGGAGGGCCAGCTCTTCGGGCACCTCACCGTCGCACGCAACGTGGGCTACCCGCTGCGCCTGCGCCGGGCGGCCCGACCATCGCGGGCCGCACGCGAGGAGCGGGTCGCCTCCCTGCTCACGCTCGTCGGCCTCGAGGGGTACGCCGACCGCCTGCCCGCCACGCTGTCCGGCGGCGAGCGTCAGCGCGTCGCGCTGGCCCGGTCGCTGGCCGCCGACCCGCGGCTGCTGCTGCTCGACGAGCCGCTCTCGGCGCTCGACGCCGGCCTGCGCGAACGCCTCGGGGCCGACCTGCAGGCCATCCTGCGCGCGGCCGGCACCACCACCCTCGTGGTCACCCACGACCAGGAGGAGGCGTTCGCCCTCGCCGACCGGCTCGTCGTCATGCGGGCGGGCCGGATCGTCCAGCAGGGCGACATCGCCGACGTCTGGGCACGACCGGTCGACGCGACCACCGCGCTCTTCCTCGGCTACGCGCGCGTGCTCGAGGGCCGGGGGGCCGCGCTCGTGCTCGACGCCGCCGGCCTGCCCGCGGCGCCCGCGGTCGCCGTACGACGCTCGGCGCTGACGGTCGACCCGGGCGGCCGGCTGCGCGGGGTCGTGCGCTCGGCCCGGGCCACGCCCGACCACCTGCGCCTGGGGGTCGCCGTCGACGGGGCCGGCGAGCTCGACGCCGTCGCCGGGCCCGGCGAGCGGGTCGGGCCGGGCGACGAGGTGCGCCTCGGCGTCGACCCGGCGCGGACCGCACCGATAGCGGATGCCCCGTGAGCCACGCCTCTCTCTAGACTGGCGGGATGTACCGCCGCGCCATCGCCACCTGCATCGGGGTCGCGGTGACCACCGGCCTCCTGGCGTTCGTCATCGCCCAGCGCTACGACCAGCCGCTGCTCGACCCCGAGGGGTCCTTCCTCGGCCCGTCGTGGATCCGGCTGCCCCTGCTGCTGACGCTGTGCCTCGTGCTCGACATCGTGCCCCGGATGCTCTGGCACTCGAGGTTGCGACGCAGCGCGATGGTGCCGGTGGTCAAGGAGCGCCTGGCCACCCACTGGACCCGCGACCGGATCACGCTCGTCGTCCTGGGCGTCACCTGCTTCTACGTGACCTACGTCGGCTACCGCAACCTCAAGTCGGCGCTGCCGTTCGTGCGCGACTTCCAGGACCAGGACCAGATGTTCGACCGTGAGCTCAACACGGTCGACCGGGTGCTGTTCTTCGGCCACCGGCCGGGTCCGGTGCTGCACGACCTGCTCGGCACCGGTGTCGTGGCCCACGTGCTGTCGACGGTCTACCTGCTGTTCGTCGCCATGGTGCCCCTGCTGGTGATGGCGTGGATCGTGTGGTCGCGCCGGATCTCCTTCGGCTACTGGTTCGTGGCCTCGCAGTGCTTCGCGTGGGCCCTCGGCACCGCGTCCTACTACGCCCTGCCGACGCTCGGGCCGGCGTTCTACTACCAGCCCGGCTACACCGACCTGGCCCACACCGGGACGACCGACCTGCTGGCCTCGCTCTACAAGAACCGCGCCACCCTCCTCAACGGCAGCTATGACGGCCAGAGCGTCGAGGGCATCGTCAACTCGGTCGCCGGGTTCGCGAGCCTGCACTGCGGGATCACCCTGCTGTGGGCGCTGATGGTGCAGTTCACGGTGCGCAGCACCCTGGTCAAGCGGATCTTCTGGGTCAACTTCGGACTGACCGTCGTGGCGACCATCTACTTCGGCTGGCACTACATCGCCGACGACATCGCGGGGATCATGATCGCCCTGGTCTCGTTCTACCTCGGCGGCCTGGCCACCGGTCAGCGCTTCGACCGCCACCGGCTCGGCCCCCGTCCGCCGGACACCGACCCCGCCGCGAAGGTCTCTCCACCCCAGGCCGAACGAATGACAACCATGTAGTTCGTCAAGCCGACACGCCGTACGGGTTGTGACTTCTGCAATCTTCTGTTTCGGTTGTGACTTGTGAGACTCGTGTTGCCTCGAATGGCTGCTGCCGTGACCGCTGCCTGCCTCGTTTGTGCGGGGTTGGCGCCGACGGCCCGGGCCGACGGGGACGACCCCGGTGACCTGCCCACGCGGCGCCAGGTGCAGGAGGCCCGCTCGGCGGTCGGTGCCGGAGCGCGCGACGTCGCCGCCGTGCGCGCCGACCTCGCCGCCGCCCAGGACCGGGTCGCCGCGGCCGAGACGGTCGCCGCGAAGGCCGCCGAGGCCTTCAACGGGGCGCGGTACGCCGCCGGGCTGGCCCAGGAGGCTGCCGTGGCCGCCCGCGCCGCCGAGGTGCAGGCGGTCGCCGACGTCGAGCAGCTGCGCGTCACCTTCCGCC
>CALRVO020000285.1:0-5624 GCA_943371595.1 Sphingomonas paucimobilis | reverse complement strand
GATCGTCGGGCTGGTCGTCGTCCTGCGCTGAGCGCGCTCCGTCAGTCGAGGCCCGCCGGCCGGTAGCCGGGCGGCGGCGTCCACCAGCCGTCGTCGCGCAACCGGTCGAGCACGTCGTACTCCGGGGCGAACCAGGCACGCAGCTCGGCCTCCAGCGCCTCCGGGAGGTCGGCCGGCTGTCGGGCGCCGGCCCGGTTGCGGCGGGGCACCTCGACCGGTGACCCGACGCGCTCGGAGAACCACGCCGTCCAGACCTCGGGCCGGTCGACGGCGAAGATGCGGTCGATCCGGGCGCCCCGGTCGACGTCGCCGGCGACGAACTTCGCCGGACGCCCCTTGATGCCGGTGGCGTCCTTGTCGGTGAGGAACAGCCGCGCGAACTCGGCGAAGGTGAGGTCGCCGGTGAAGCGCTCGGCCTTGTGCTCGCGGACGTCGGGCCGCTGCCGGTAGCGCCACCACGACTCCAGCCACGAGACCGGGTCACGGAAGAGGGCCACGACCTCGTAGGCCTCCCGCTCGAAGCCCAGGCGACGGATCTTGGGGACGGTGTGGCGGTGGAAGTTGAGGAGGTTCTGGTGCTTGGCGGGGGGCTTGCCCGGCACCACCTCGTGGTAGCCGGCGAGCGCCTCGTCGAGCGAGGTCGAGGCGACCTTCGGCACCGACAGCAGCACGAAGCCGTGCGACGGCGCGATGATCACGCGGCCAGCCTAGGCTCACCGCACGACCCGCTCGCGTTCACCTCCCGGTCGCGCGGACGTGCTTCCATCGTGGTGTGTGCGACGACGTGCCCCACGCCCATCCCGAGCCGTCCCCCGGGCTGTCCCGACGTGCGGTGGCCGCCGCCGGGCCCGGGCTGCTGATCGCGGGGGCGCTCGGCCCCGCCGTAGGAGCCATCGCTCCCGGGGTCGGCTACGGCGCCACGACCGCCCCGCGGGTCGGAGCCAGCCGTACGTCGCGGATCTCCCGCGGGACCCGGCTGGTGCACGCCGACCTGCACAACCACACCCTGCTCTCCGACGGTGACGGCGACCCCGCGCTCGCCTTCGCCTCGATGCGCAGCGCCGGGCTCGACGTCGCCGCCCTGACCGACCACGCCACGCTGTCGGACAGCGTGCTCGGGGAGGTGCTCGACGGGCTGCTCCCGCAGGAGTACAAGCAGGTCGCCGGCATCACGCCGTCCGACTTCGCCCGCACCGGACGGCTGGCCGACGCCGCCAACCGCGACGGGCGCTTCACCGCGATCCGCGGCTTCGAGTGGTCCGAGCCGCTGATCGGCCACGTCAACGTCTGGTTCACCGACCACTACGTCGACGTGTTGCAGGCCGGTCTCATGCAGCCGCTGCTCGACTGGCTACGGCGGGAGCCGGACCTGGTGCTCGACGGTGGCGCCGGCGGCCTGGCCGGCTTCAACCACCCCGGACGCGAGCCGGGCAGGTTCCAGGAGTTCACCTACGACCCGCGGGTGCGCGACCGGGTGGTCTCGCTCGAGCTCTTCAACCGCGGTGACGACTACCTCTTCGAGGGCTTCGCCGACGGCCGGTCCTCGCCCCTGGTCGCCTGCCTGGGCGCCGGCTGGCGCACCGGCATCGCCGGCGTGACCGACGAGCACGGCACCGACTGGGGCTTCCCCGAGGGCAAAGGCCGCACCGGCCTGTGGGTCAAGGAGCACAACCGGCGCGGGGTCAAGGAGGCCATGCGCGCCCGCCGCTTCTTCGCCACCCGTACGTCGGGCCTGCGGGTCGACGCGGTCGCCCGGTCGCGCACCAGCGGCGACTGGGCCCGGATGGGCTCGCTGCTGCGCCACGACCGGGGTCGTGTGGAGATCAGGCTCGACCTGGCCCGCGACAAGGCATGGCAGGGACGCCGGCTCGAGGTGCAGGTGCTGCGGCCCGGGCCGGAGGTGCCGCGGGTCATGGAGGTCGAGGAGTTCCGCGTCGGCCGTGTCCTCGACCTGCGGATGGCGATGACGCGCGGTCGCAACGACTGGTTCGTGCTGCGCATCGCCGACCCCACCAAGCGCAACGCCACCCCCGGCCCGAAGGGGCACCCCTGCAACAACCTCGGCATCGCCTACACCAGCCCGATCTGGCTGACCCCGGCCTAGGCCCCACCCGGGCGATAGTCGTGGCCGTTCTGCACGCGTGCAGAAGGTCCACGACTATCGCGGTGGGGCGCCTCGAGGAGGACTAGAGCCGCTCGATGATGGTGACGTTGGCCTGGCCGCCGCCCTCGCACATCGTCTGCAGGCCGTAGCGACCGCCGGTGCGCTCGAGCTCGTTGAGCAGCGTGGTCATCAGGCGCGTGCCGGTGGCGCCGATCGGGTGCCCGAGCGCGATGCCGCCGCCGTTGACGTTGACCTTGTCGTGGGGGACGTCGATCTCCTTCATCCAGGCCAGGACGACGGAGGCGAAGGCCTCGTTGCACTCGAAGAGGTCGATGTCGTCGACACTGAGCCCGGTGCGCTCCAGGGCGTGACGCGTGGCCCGGATCGGGCCGGTGAGCATCCACACCGGGTCGTCACCGCGCACCGAGAGGTGGTGGACGCGGGCGCGCGGGGTGAGGCCGTGGTCGGCGACGGCCTGCTCGGAGGCGATGAGCATCGCGGTCGAGGCGTCGCAGATCTGCGAGGCGACCGCGGCGGTGATGCGCCCTCCGGGGGCCAACGGCTGCAGGCCCGCCATCTTCTCGAGGGAGGTCTCGCGCGGGCACTGGTCGACCTCGAAGACGCTGCCGTCGGCCAGCGTCACCGGCTCGATCTCGCCCTTGAACCGGCCCTCCGCGATGGCCGTGCGGGCGCGGTCGTGCGACGCCAGCGCGAAGGCCTCCATGTCCTCGCGGGAGATGTCCCACTTGTCGGCGATCATCTCAGCGCTGTTGAACTGCGAGACCTCGACGTCACCGAACCGCTCGACCCAGCCGGGCGACTCGGCGAACGGCGTGGTGAAGCCGTACTGCTGGCCGACGAGCATGGCCGCCGAGATCGGGATGGCGCTCATGTTCTGCACACCGCCCGCGACGACGAGGTCCTGGGTGCCGGAGAGCACGCCCTGGGCGGCGAAGTGCACGGCCTGCTGAGACGAGCCGCACTGCCGGTCGATGGTCACGCCCGGCACGTGGTCGGGCAGCCCGGCGACCAGCCAGGCGGTGCGGGCGACGTCGCCGGCCTGGGAGCCGATGGTGTCGCAGCAGCCGAGGATGACGTCGTCGACGGCACCCGGGTCGACGCCCGTACGGCGTACGAGCGCGGCGATCGAGTGCGCGGCGAGGTCGGCGGAGTGCACGCCGGCGAGGGCTCCCCCGCGCTTGCCCACCGGGGTGCGGACGGCGTCGACGATGTAGGCCTCAGGCATGGGAGATCCCGTCTAGGAGGATGGTGAGGTACTGGCGGGCGATGACGTCGTGGGTGAGCTTTCCGCCGGGGCGGTACCACCCGACGGCGACCCACACGGTGTCGCGGATGAAGCGGTAGGTGAGCTCGACGTCGAGGTCGCCGCGCAGGGCGCCGCTGGCGACGCCCTCGCGGAGCAGGGTGATCCAGACCGAGCGCGACTGGGCGTTGCGCTCGGCGAGGTAGGCGAACCGCTCGAAGTCGCCGAGGTGGGCCGCCTCGTTCTGGAAGATCGCGACCTCGTGCGGGTGCTGGTCGATCGCGGCGAACGACACCTCGACGGCCCGCTCGAGCTTGCTGCGGGCGTCGTCGTCGGAGCGCAGGATGGCGTCGTACTGGCCGAAGAGCTCGTCCTGGAAGGTCCGCAGGATCTCGTCGACCATCGACTCCTTGGAGTCGAAGTGGTGGTAGAGGCTGCCCGACAGGATGCCCGCGGCGTCGGCGATGTCGCGCACGGTGGTGTTGCGGAAGCCCTTCTGGGCGAAGAGCCCGGCCGCGAGGGCGAGCAGCTCCTCGCGGCGGGTGGGCGTCGCGTCGGGTGCGGCGCTCATCAGGCCTGCTGGCTGCTGACGGCGACGACCTCGCCGGTCATGTAGGAGGCGTAGTCGCTGGCGAGCATGATCATCACGTTGGCGACCTCCCACGGCTCGGCCGCGCGACCGAAGGCCTCGCGCTGCTTGAGCTCGGCGAGCAGGTCGTCGCTGGTGACCTTGGCCAGGAACGGGTGCATCGCCAGGCTGGGGCTGACCGCGTTGACCCGGATGCCGTGCGGGGCCAGGTCGATCGCCGAGCAGCGGGTCAGCGCCATCACGCCGGCCTTGGCGGCGGCGTAGTGGGCCTGGCCCTCCTGGGCCCGCCAGCCGATCACCGAGGCGTTGTTGACGATGACGCCCTTCCTGCCCGCGGCGACGAAGCGCTGGCCGGCGGCGCGCACGCAGCGGAACGTGCCGGTGAGGGTGATGTCGAGGACCTTGAGCCACTGCTCGTCGGTCATCTCGAGCACCGACGCCGTGCCGCCCAGGCCGGCGTTGTTGATCATCACGTCGACGCCGCCGAGCTCGTCGGCCACGTCGAGGAGCGCGCCGACCTGTGCCTCGTCGGTGACGTCGCAGACCAGCTGGCGCACCCGGTCGGCGCCGAACTCGGCGGCCAGCGCCTCCTCGGCCTCGGCGAGGCGCCGCGCGTGGGTGTCGGAGAAGACGACCGCCTTGGCGCCCTCCTCGAGGGCCCGTCGTACGACGGCCGCACCGATGCCGGCGCCGGCGGCGGCGGTGACGACCACGACCTTGCCGACCAGCAGGTCGTGCCCGGGCACGTAGTCGGGGGCCGGCTGCTCGGCTCGCGTGGTGGTCATCAGGTGCCCTTCGGTTCGCGTGGGAGGCCGAGCACGCGCTCGGCCAGGATGTTCTTCTGCACCTCGTCGCTGCCGCCGTAGATGGTGTCGGCGCGGGAGAAGAGGAAGAGCCGCTGGTGCTCGTCGAGGTCGTACGCCGCGGGGTCGGCCCCCCGGGTGAGCAGGCCGTCGAAGCCCGCGACCTGCATGGCCGCCTCGCCGAGCCGGCGGTGCCACCCGGCCCAGACCAGCTTGAAGATCGAGCCGGCGCCACCGCCCGCCGCGGAGTCCTCGCCGTCGCCGACCAGGGACAGCCCGCGCAGGCCCTGGGAGCGGATCACGGAGAGCTCGACCTTGAGCCCGGCCAGGCGGTCGCGGACCAACGGGTCGTCGAGGGCACCGTTGGCGCGGGCCCGCTCGACCACGGAGGCCAGCTCGCGGGCGTAGTCGACGGTCTGGGCCAGGGTCGAGACGCCGCGCTCGAGGCCGAGCAGGCCCATCGCGACGCCCCAGCCGCGGCCAGGCTCGCCGACGACGAGGTCGGCGGCGGTGCGGGCGCCGGTGAAGAAGACCTCGTTGAACTCCGAGCCACCGGTCAGCTGCTCGATGGGGCGCACCTCGACGCCGTCCTGGTCGAGCGGGACCAGCAGGAACGACAACCCCTGGTGGCGCGTCGAGCCGGGCTCGGTGCGGGCGATCACGAACACCCACTGGGAGAAGTGCGCGTTGGAGGTCCAGACCTTCTGCCCGTCGATCACCCACTCGCCGCTGGCCTCGTCGAGCAGGGCCTTGGTCTGCACGTTGGCCAAGTCGGAGCCGGCGCCGGGCTCGGAGTAGCCCTGCGCCCACAGCTCGTCGACGGCCAGGATCGGCGGCAGGAAGCGGGCCTGCTGCTCGGGGGTG
>CALRVO020000284.1:0-5631 GCA_943371595.1 Sphingomonas paucimobilis | reverse complement strand
CAGCGGCGCGCGTGACGTCGTCGCGGGTGATGGTCCCGCCGCGCCCGGTGCCGGTGACCTCGGCGAGCGGCACCTCGAGCGAGGCCGCGAGCTTGCGCACGAGCGGTGAGCCGACCCGGGGCTCAGCGGGAGCGGGAGCGGCGGCGGGAGCGGGCACGGGCGCCGGAGCGGAAGCGGGGACGGGGGCGGGCGCGCCCGCGGGCTCGATCAGGGCCAGGGGGGTGCCGACCGCGACGGTGGTCCCGGGCTCGACGAGCACCCGGCGTACGACGCCCTCGACGAAGGTCTCGACCTCGACGGCGGCCTTGGAGGTGTCGACGACCGCGACGATGTCGCCCTTGCGGACCGTGTCACCGGGGTGGACCAACCACTCGAGCAGCGTGCCCTCGTCCATGTCGGCGCCGAGCGACGGCATGGTGAACTCCGCCGTCGCGCTCACCGCACGACCTCGTGCACGGCCGCCACGATGTCCGCGACCTGCGGGAGGGCGGCGTCCTCGAGGTGCTTGGCGTAGGGCAGCGGCACCTCCGCGGAGCACACCCGCTGCACCGGCGCGTCGAGGTCGTAGAGCGCCTGCTCCATGAGCCGTGCGCTGATCTCCGCGGAGAGGCTGCCGCTGCGCCAGCCCTCGTCGACCACGACCGCATGGTGCGTGCGGCGTACCGACGCCAGGATGGTCTCGTCGTCGAGCGGGCGCAGCGAGCGCAGGTCGACGACCTCGGCCGAGACGCCCTCGGACGCCAGCGACGCGGCGGCCTCGAGGGTCTTGGGCAGCGACCCGCCGTAGGTGAGGAGGGTGACGTCGTCGCCGGCGCGGCGCACCGCGGCCCCCTCGAGCGTGACCGGGGCGGGGTCGACCGCCAGCTCGCCCTTGGTGTTGTAGAGCGAGGCGTGCTCGAAGATCAGGACCGGGTCGGGGTCGAGCAGTGCCGGCCAGAGCATGCCGCGGGCGTCCTCGACGGTGGCCGGGGTCAGGACCCGGAGCCCCGGGATGTGCGCGTACCAGCCCTCGAGGCTGTGCGAGTGCTGGGCGGCCAGCTGCCGGCCGGCGCCGGTCGTCATCCGGATGACCAGCGGGACGTTGTACTGCCCGCCGGACATGTGCAGGAGCGACGCCGCGGTGTTCATGATCTGGTCCAGCGCGAGCAGGCTGAAGTTGACGGTCATGATCTCGACGACCGGCCGCATCCCGCCCACGGCAGCGCCGATGCCGGCGCCCACGAACGCCGACTCCGACAGCGGGGCGTCGCGGACCCGTTCGGGTCCGAACTCCTCGAGCAGCCCCAGGCTGACCCCGAAGCAGCCGCCGTAGTCGCCGACGTCCTCGCCCATGAGGAAGACGCGCTCGTCGCGCCGCATCGCCTCGGCGAGGGCCTCGCGGACCGCCTCGCGGTAGGTCGTCGTCCGGGTGGTCGCCGTGTCGTCGTCGAGCGTGCTCGCGGTGGTCATGACGCGTCCACGGCCTCGGAGCACACGAAACGGGTCAGGTCGCCCACGGGCTCCAGCGGCCCCTGCTCGGCGGTATCGACCGCCTCGTCGATGGTCCTGGCGACGTCCGCCTCGACCTCCGCGAGCTGCGCGTCGTCGAGGCGACCGTCGGCGCGCAGGGCGGCGACCAGGTGGGGGACCGGGTCGCGCTCCCGCCACGCCTCGATCTCGGCCTTGTCGCGGTAGCGGTCGGAGTCGTACATCGAGTGGGCCCTGAAGCGGTAGGTCGACAGCTCCAGAAAGTGCGGACCGGCGCCGCTGCGGACCTCCTCGACCGCGACGCGCGCGGCGTCCTGGACCGCGACGACGTCCATCCCGTCGACCGGCCAGGCCGCGACGCCGTACGACGAGGCGCGCAGCGCGAGGTCGGTGCGGGCGTGCTCCTTGCGCAGCGACGTGCCCATCGCGAACCGGTTGTTCTCGCAGCAGACCAGCAGCGGGAGCCGCCACAGCGCGGCGAGGTTCATCGACTCGTGGAACTCGCCCTCGGCGAAGGCGCCGTCACCGATGAAGCAGACCGTGACCGCCGGGCGGCCCTGCAGCTTGTCGGCGAGCGCGAGGCCCACGGCCAGCGGGATGCCGCCGGCCACGATGGCGTTGCCGCCGACGAACCGGGTGGGCCGGTGGAACAGGTGCATCGAGCCGCCGCGGCCTCGGCTGCAACCGGTCTGCCGGCCGAACATCTCGGCCATGATCGCCTCCGGCGGTACGCCGCGGGCGAGCGCGTGACCGTGGTCGCGGTAGGTCGACACGATGGAGTCCTCGGGCCCCAGGACGCTCATCACCCCGGCCGCGACCGCCTCCTCGCCGACGTAGAGGTGGAGGAAGCCACGGATCCTCGCGGCGCTGTAGAGCTCGGCGCACCGCTCCTCGAACCGCCGGATGAGCAGCATCGTGCGGAGCAGGTCGAGACGGGGGTCGGGCGGGGACGAGACCGGCTCGGCGGGCTTGCGGGGTGCGGTGCGCGAGCGGGTCATGGCGTGGGCTCCAGGGTCGAGACGTCTCCCTCGGCGAGTCCGAGCTCGCGGGACTTGAGCAGCCGGCGCATCACCTTGCCGCTGCTGGTGTGGGGCAGGTGGGGGTCGAAGGCGATCTCCTTGGGTGCGAGGCCACCCAGTCGACGCCTGCCGAAGGCCAGCAGGTCGCGGCTCAGGTCGTCGGTCGGCTCGAAGCCGCGCCGCAGGGTGACGAAGGCCTTGACGACCTCACCGGCGACCGGGTCGGGCTTGCCGATCACCCCGGCCTCGAGCACGGCGGGGTGCTCCATGAGCGCGGTCTCCACCTCGAAGGGGCCGATGAGGTGGCCGGCCGACTTGATGACGTCGTCGGCCCGGCCGACGAACCACAGGTAGCCGTCCCGGTCGACCTCCGCGAGGTCGCCGCTGAGGTACCAGCCGCCGGCGAAGCACGCGGCGTAGCGCTCGGGGTCGTCGAGGTAGCCGCGGAACATCGAGGGCCAGCCCGGCCGCAGCGCGAGCTCGCCGACCTCGCCGGGCGTCGCCGGCGTCACCCGGTCGTCGACCACCGCTGCGCGACCGTCGTGACCGCGGCGCAGGACCGCCGCCTCCACGCCGGGCACGGGGCGGCCCATCGAGCCGGGCCGCACCTCCATCCCGCGGTAGTTGCTGATCATGATCGCGCCGGTCTCGGTCTGCCACCAGTTGTCGTGGACGGGCAGCCCGTAGGCCTCCAGACCCCACTCCACGACCTCGGGGTTGAGCGCCTCGCCGACGCTGGCGACGTGGCGCAGCCGGCTCAGGTCGTGCTGGCGCGGCAGGTCGGTGCCGTAGCGCATCAGCATGCGCAGCGCGGTCGGGGCGGTGTACCAGACGTCGACGCCGTGGTCGGCCAGCACCCGGTACCAGGCCGCGGCGTCGAACTCCCCGGCGTAGGTGATCAGGGTGGCGCCGTGGGTGAGCGGCGCGATGATGCCGTACGACGTGCCGGTCACCCAGCCGGGGTCCGCGGTGCACCAGAAGACGTCGCCGCGGTGCAGGTCGAGGGCGTGCGCGGCGGTCGCGTGGTGCGCGACGACGGCCTCGTGGACGTGGACGGCTCCCTTGGGCTTGCCGGTGGTGCCGCTGGTGAAGTGCAGCAGGGCCATGTCCTCGGCGTCGGTCGGGGCGATGGTCAGGTCGTCGCTCGCGGCCGCCATGGCCGGCGCCAGTGCGATGGTCGCCGGGTCGGTGGCGTCGTCGACGACCAGGACGTGCTCCAGGTGCGGGCAGGCGTCGCGGATCCCCGCGATCTTGCGCCGGTACGCCGCCGCGGTGGTCACCAGGACCCGCGCCGCACTCAGGTTGAGCCGGTCCTGCACGGGCCCCGGGCCGAAGGAGGAGAACAGCGGCGTGAAGACGGCACCGGCCTTGAGGGTGCCGAGGGCAGCGACGTACTGCTCCTGCTGGCGTCCGAGCAGCGTGACGACCCGGTCGCCCCGTCGTACGCCGAGCGAGGCGAGCACGCCGGCGAACCGGTTGGTCGACCGGCGCAGCTCGGCATAGCTGATGTCGGCCGTGACCTGGCCGTCCTCGCCGACGCAGCGCAGAGCGGTCCGGTCGCCGTGACCGGAGAGCACGTGCCGGTCGACCGCCTCGTGGCCGATGTTGAGGCCCGCCCCGCCGGGGAGCCCGTCGAGCGCTGCCCGGGCGTCGTCCCAGCTGAACGCCTGCCGGGCCGACTCGTAGTCGGGCCGGTCGGCAGCGGACGGGATCGCTCTCCAGCGCCGCACGGACTCGGGCATCGCCGCTCCTTCGCTCGTCGCCCAGTCTCGGCGCGACGACGGTGGCCGGGCAGGGCCCTAGGTCCCGCCCGGACGAGCGTTCGGTCCCTGCCCGGGTGGGGGGAGGGGGACGAGGTTGGAGAGGACAGGACTCCGCGCGGACCGCGCGGACCACACGCCAGCCCCAGGAGGACCCATGACCACGCTCATGCACCGTGGCACCAACCCGATCGCCGAGATGCTCAGCTGGCTCGACTCCGAGTCGCCGATCGGCATCCGTGGCGCCGGCCTCTCGCCGTACGTGCGGATCGAGGACTACATCGACGACGACGCCTACGTGCTGCGCGCCGAGATGCCGGGCATCGACCCCGACCGCGACCTCGACATCAGCATCGACGCCGACGTGCTGACCATCACGGGTGAGCGCCGTGAGGAGAAGAAGGACCGGCACCGCCAGGAGTTCCACTACGGGTCGTTCGCGCGCAGCGTCCGCCTGCCGCGCCACGTCAAGGACGACGAGATCAAGGCCGAGTACGCCGACGGCGTCCTGACCCTCCGGGTGCCCCTCGACGCACCGCACGCAGAGCCCCGCAAGGTCCCCGTCCAGCGCACCGACGCCTGAGCGCGGCGGGACGGGGGACGGGCGGAGCACGATGACGACCACGGACGCCGGGCTCGGCTCCCTGCTGGACCTGACCGGACGACGTGCGATCGTCACCGGCGGCGCGATGGGCATCGGCCGCGCCGTGGCCGCGCGCCTCGCGCAGGCCGGGGCCAGGGTGGTCGTGGCCGACCTCGACGGCGAGGCCGCCGAGGTGACCGCCAAGGAGCTCTCCGAGGACGGCCACATGGTCCGGGCCGTGCAGGCCGACGTGTCGGTGGAGGCCGAGGTGCAGCGCCTGGTCGACACCACGGTCGACTGGTGCGGCGGGGTCGACGTGCTCGTCAACAACGCCGGCATCTTCCCGACCGTGCCGGTGCTCGACATGACCGCCGAGGCCTTCGCCCGGGTGGTCGGGGTCAACCTGCAGGGGGTGTTCCTGTGCAGCCGGACCGCCGCCCGGCAGATGGTCGACCAGGGGAGCGGTGGGCGGATCATCAACGTCACGTCGGTCGACGCGCTGCACCCCTCCTCGGTCGGGCTGGCCCACTACGACGCCTCCAAGCACGGGGTGTGGGGCTTCACCAAGAACCTCGCGCTCGAGCTGGCCCCGCACCGGATCTGGGTCAACGCCGTCGCGCCCGGCGGGATCACCACCCCGGGGGTCGCGCACATGTCGTCGGCGTCGCCGTCCTCGTCGGGAGCGGCGGTCGACCAGCAGGCGATCCTCGACCGGTTCCTGGCGCGCATCCCGATGGGCCGCATGGGTGAGCCGGACGAGATCGCCAAGGCCGTCCTCTTCCTCGCCGGCGACATGGCGTCC
>CALRVO020000283.1:0-5644 GCA_943371595.1 Sphingomonas paucimobilis | reverse complement strand
CGGCCGCCCGACCCTCTGGCCCCATGAGTCCCGCCTGGTGTGCACCGGGACGGTGAACCCGTGACTGGGCCGATGGAATCTCATCGTCCCGGTAAGGGCTTTGTCGTCCCGGTGAGACCCGGAGTGCCAGGCGCACGGACAACCCGCAGCACGACACCGAAGACCACCCGAGACCTCGGTCGAGGGCGACTGGGACGATCGAGGCGTGACTCCTGACGTGCGTGCCCTGACCCACGACGACCTCGACTGGGTCACCGCGACGACCGCCGTACGCCGCGAGGCGCTGGCACCGCACGCCCCGCGGTTCTGGCGCCCGGCGGCGGGCGCGACGGCCAAGCACCGCGCGTTCCTGGGGCGTCTGGTCGACGACCCGGCCGCGCTGACGCTGCGGACCGAGCACGGCTACCTGATGGCGCTGGGCGACGACACCCGGCGCGTGGTCGACGACATGGTCGTCGCCGACGGTCGCTGGGCCGACGAGGGTGTCGCCCTGCTGCGCGCCGTCCTCGACGCGACCACGACCGTGCGGTTCGTCGTGCCCGTCTTCGAGACCGAGCGCCGGGCGGCGGCCGAGGCGGTCGGGCTGCGCCTGGCCGAGACCTGGTGGCACCGCGACCTGCCGCTGGTGCAGGTGCGCGGCGAGGGTGACCGGGTCGAGCTCAGCACCGCCGGGGCGCGGGGTCGGCTCGTGCCCGCCCCGCCGGTCTACGACCCCGGCGGCTCCGTGCTGCTGGTGAGCCAGGCCGAGACCGGCACGGCCCTCGCGGCGCTCGAGGACGAGGCCGCCGAGCGCGGCGCCACGGTGTCGGTGGTCAGCCAGCGGGCCGACGACCTGATGCGCGAGCTGCTGCTGGTCGACGCCGGCCACGTGCGCACCACCGCGTTCTTCGAGACCATCGGCTCATGACCTCCGAGCCGACCGCCTCCACCGAGCCCTCCGGCCTCGAGCCCGGCCCCCACGGGAGCGAGCCGGTCGAGCACGAGGAGGGCATCTCCCAGCGGCTCAACTGGTTGCGGGCGGCCGTCCTCGGCGCCAACGACGGCATCGTGTCGACCGCCGGCATCGTCGTCGGCGTCGCGGGCGCGACCACCGACCGCACCGCCATCCTGGTCGCCGGTGTCGCCGGCCTGGTCGCCGGCGCCCTGAGCATGGCGGCCGGCGAGTACGTCTCGGTCTCCACCCAGCGCGACTCCGAGCGGGCCCTGCTGCGCAAGGAGGAGCGCGAGCTGCGCGAGGAGCCCGAGGAGGAGCTGGCCGAGCTCGCCGGGCTCTACGTCGACCGAGGCCTCGACGAGCAGCTCGCCCTCGAGGTCGCCAAGCAGCTCACGGCCAAGGACGCGCTGGCCGCCCACGCCGAGGTCGAGCTCGGCATCGACCCTGACGACCTCACCAGCCCGTGGCACGCCGCCTTCGCCTCGATGGTGTCCTTCACCGTCGGGGCGATCCTGCCGCTGCTGACCATCCTGCTCGTCTCGCAGTCGCTGCGGGTGACGGTGACCGTGGTGACGGTGGCCCTGGCCCTGGCCCTGACCGGGCTCACCAGTGCCCGCCTCGGGTTCGCACCCCCCGGTCGGGCCGTCGTCCGCAACGTCGGTGGTGGGTTGTTCGCGATGGTCGTCACCTACGCCGTCGGCGCCGCCCTCGGCACGCGCATCGGCTAGCCGCCGTGCGCATGTTCGTCGCGGTGCTGCCGCCGGCCGACGTGGTCGAGCACCTCGACGAGTTCCTGCAGCCGCGTCGTGAGCACGGTGCGTTCCGCTGGACCTCGCCCGAGCAGCTGCACCTCACGCTGGCCTTCCTCGAGGAGGCGCCCGAGCGCGCCCTCGACCCGCTCGTCGAGGGCCTGCGGCGCGGTGCGGCCCGGCGTACGCCGTTCGAGACCCGGGTCGCCGGGGGCGGGGCCTTCCCCGACCCGTCGCACGCCAAGGTCCTCTACGCCGGCCTCGACCTGACCGTCGACGCCCGCACCGAGCTCGACCGGCTCGCCACCGGTGCCCGCGCGGCCGCCGGGCGGGCCGGGGTCGCTGTCGACGGCCAGCGCTTCCGGCCGCACGTCACCGTCGCGCGCACCGGACGACCGCAGGAGGTCAGCCGCTGGGTCCGGCTCCTCGACGGCTACGAGGGTCCGGCGTGGACCGTCGACCAGGTCGCGCTGGTCGAGTCCCACCTCGGCGAGGGGCCGCGCCGCCGGCCGCGCCACGAGGTCGTCGAGGTCCTGCCGCTGCGTCGTACCGCGTGATCGGGGCCACGCTGCACTAGGTTCGTCGACGTGAGACTGGCCGTGGCACGAGAGACCCGCGAGGGCGAGACCCGGGTGGCCATGGTCCCCGAGCTCGTCGCCAAGCTGACCGCGCTCGGCTACGAGGTGCTCGTCGAGCCCGGGGCCGGGCGGGGTGCGCTGCTGACCGACGACGACTACGTCGCCGCCGGGGCGGTCGTCGACGACCGTGCGCTCGACGAGGCCGACCTGGTCGTCGCGGTGCAGCCCCTCGCCCCCGGCGCCGTACGCCGACTGCGCCACGGCACGGTCGTCGTCTCGTTCCTCCCCGCGGGCCAGGAGCTCGGCCTGGTCGCCGACCTGCGCGACTGCGGCGTGACCGCGCTGGCCATGGAGCTCGTGCCCCGCATCTCGCGGGCGCAGTCGATGGACGCGCTCAGCTCGCAGAGCCTGGTCAGCGGCTACCGGTGCGCGATCGTCGCCGCCGGTCTGCTGCGCCGGTTCTTCCCGCTCAACATGACCGCCGCCGGCACCGTGCAGCCCGCCGAGGTCGTCGTGCTCGGCGCGGGCGTCGCCGGTCTGCAGGCGATCGCGACGTCGAAGCGGCTCGGCGCCGTCGTCCGCGCCTACGACGTGCGCGCGGCCGCCGCCGAGGAGATCCGCTCGATGGGGGCCAAGGCCATCGAGCTCGACCTGCCCACGCTCGAGGGCGCGGGCGGGTACGCCCGGGAGATGACCGAGGAGCGCGCCGCCCTGCAGCGCGAGCTGCTGACGCCCTTCGTCGCCCATGCCGACGCCCTCATCACCACCGCCGCGGTGCCCGGGCGCCAGGCGCCGGTGCTGGTGACCGCCGCGATGGTGGAGCAGATGAAGCCGGGCTCGGTCGTCGTCGACCTCGCCGCCGACAGCGGCGGCAACGTCGAGGGCGTCGTGGCCGGTGAGGTGGTCCGCATCGGCAACGCCCAGGTGTGGGGCGGGCGCAACGTGCCGGCCCAGATGCCCGGCCCGGCCTCGCGCCTCTACGCCCAGAACGTGCTCAACCTCGTCACGCTGCTGACCCGCCCGGCCGACGACGGACCCCGGCTCGACCCCGACTTCGACGACGAGATCGTCGCCGGGGCGTGCGTCACCCATGACGGCGTCGTACGCCACGAACCCACCCGCCTGGCCCTCGAGGGGGACTCCTGATGAACAACGACGTCACCTGGCTGACCTACTTCGTGCTCAGCGTGTTCGTCGGCATCGAGGTCATCTCCAAGGTGTCCTCGACGCTGCACACGCCGCTGATGTCGGGGGCCAACGCCATCCACGGGGTCATCCTGCTCGGGGCGATCCTGGTCGCCGGCGAGGCCGACGGGTTCGCGCTGGCGATCGCGCTGGTCGCGGTCGTCCTGGCAGCGGTCAACATGGTCGGCGGCTTCGTCGTCACCGACCGGATGCTGCAGATGTTCGTCCGCAAGCCGGTCGCGAAGAAGAAGGCGGGCGCCTGATGCCGACCTGGGCCGAGCTGGTCTTCCTGCTCTGTGCCGTCGGCTTCATCCTGGCCCTCAAGGGCCTGTCGGGGCCCCGGACCGCGCGGACGGGCAACCTCGTCGGCGCGGGGGCGGCGGTCGTCGCCTGCGCCGTGCCGTTCTTCTACGCCGACCTCGACCACGTCCTGCTGATCCTGGTCGCGATCGCCGTCGGCACCGCGATCGGTGCCGTGGGTGCCCAGCGTGTGCAGATGACCCAGATGCCCCAGATGGTCGCGCTGTTCAACGGGGTCGGCGGCGGCGCGGCCGCGCTGGTCGCCCTGCTCGAGCTGCAGCACTTCGCCGAGCTCGCCGACCTCGGGCTCGAGGTCCAGGTCGCCTACCTGGTCGCGACCGCGTTCACGATCCTGGTCGGCGCGGTGTCGTTCTCCGGCTCGATCGTCACCTTCGCCAAGCTGCAGGAGCTGATGACCTCGCGCCCGGTGGTCTTCCCGGGGCTGCCGGTGGCCTTCGGCGGCGGCTTCCTCGCGGCGCTCGTGCTCGCCGGGATGATCGTCAGCGAGCCGGTGATGTGGGCCGGCATCGTGCTCGCGCTCGTGGGCCTGGCCCTGGGCGTCCTGCTCGTGCTGCCCGTCGGCGGGGCCGACGTACCGATCGTGATCTCCTTGCTCAACGCGTTCACCGGCCTCACGGTCGCGGCCGGCGGCTACGTCCTGCAGAACACCGTGCTCCTCGTCGCCGGCACCCTCGTCGGCGCCTCCGGCACGTTCCTCACGCTGCTGATGGCCGGCGCGATGGGCCGCTCGGTGAGCAACATCCTCTTCGGCGCCCTCAAGGGCGGCTCGACCCTCGGGTCCGGCGAGGCCTCCGACCGCCCGGTGCGCAGCGCGTCGCCCGAGGACGTCGCGATCCTGCTCGGCTACGCCGAGAAGGTCATCATCGTGCCGGGCTACGGCCTGGCCGTGGCGCAGGCCCAGCACACCCTGCGTGAGCTGGTCGAGGTGCTCATGGCGCGCGGCACCGAGGTCGACTACGCCATCCACCCGGTCGCGGGCCGGATGCCCGGTCACATGAACGTGCTGCTCGCCGAGGCGCAGGTGCCCTACGAACAGCTCAAGGAGATGGACGACATCAACGGCGAGTTCCGCCAGACCGACGTCGTCCTGGTCGTCGGCGCCAACGACGTGGTCAACCCCGCGGCCCGCACCACCCCGAGCGCCCCGATCTACGGCATGCCGATCCTCGACGTCGACGAGGCCCGCCAGGTCGTCTTCCTCAAGCGCTCGATGCGTCCGGGCTTCGCCGGCATCGAGAACGAGCTGCTCTTCGAGCCCCAGACGACGTTGCTCTTCGGCGACGCCAAGGACTCGCTGGGCAAGCTGCTGGCGGCCGTCAAGGCGTTGTGAGCGGTTTCGTCGCCACCTCGACGGGTAGGGCCTGCGACATGCGCCGATCCCTTCCCGCCGCCCTCGCCCTCGCCGTCTCCCTCGGCTTCATCCACGCTGCCGACGCCTCGCCGACATCGAGCCGGACCATCAACGGCACCCAGCGCAGCGACGAGCTCGAGGGGACCGCGGCCGCCGACACGATCAACGGCCGGGCCGGGGTCGACTCGATCCTGGGGCTCGGGGGCAACGACACCCTCGACGGCGGCCCCGGCCAGGACTTCGTCCGCGGGGGCCCCGGCAACGACCGGCTCCTCGAGAGCACCCGGGGCGACGCCGACTCCCTCTACGGGGACGAGGGCAACGACCGGGTCGCCGTCCGCGACGGCCAGTTCGTGAGGCTCGACGGGGGGCCCGGCGACGACCGGCTGATCTTCACCGGCAGCAACGAGGCGGCGGTCGCCGACGTCCTGGGGGGTGGGGGCGTCGACACCATCACGCTGCACGGCCCCCGAGGCACCGACAAGGCCAACTCGCCGCTGGTCGGGGTCACCATCCGCGACGCCCG
>CALRVO020000282.1:0-5650 GCA_943371595.1 Sphingomonas paucimobilis | reverse complement strand
GCCCCGGTACGAGGGCCGCCACGCGTGACATCCCGCACCATCGTCGAGCACCACTCAGGAGTACCCATGTCCCAGCCGACCGAGCAGAGCGGCACCATCTGGCTGACCGCCGGCGCCCACGACAAGCTCAAGGCCGAGCTCGAGAACCTCAAGGGCCCCGTGCGCGAGGAGATCGTGACCCGCATCAGCGAGGCCCGCGACGAGGGTGACCTGAAGGAGAACGGCGGCTACCACGCCGCCCGCGAGGAGCAGGGCAAGAACGAGGGCAACATCCGCCAGCTCGAGGCGGTGCTGCTCAACGCGGTCTCCGACCAGCCCGCCGACGACGGCGTCGTCTCGGTCGGCAAGGTCGTCACCTACAAGTTCGAGGGCGACAGCGACGACGAGGCCGAGAGCTTCCTGCTCGGCGCCCGCGAGAACGAGGACTACGTCGACGTCGACGTCTACTCCCCGCAGGCCCCGCTCGGCGAGGCGCTGCTCGGCGCCAAGAAGGGCGACACCGTCGCCTTCGAGGCCCCCACCGGCAAGACCCTGCAGGTCGTCGTCCTCGACGCCAAGCCGTACGTCGACTGACTGCCCTCCACGCTGGTCGAGGTGCGAGGAGCGCTGGCGACGAGCCTCGAGAACACGGCAGGTGCACGCCGACCCGGCCGACGCTGCGGTGGTCTCGAGGCTCGCTGCGCTCGCACCTCGACCACCGTGCCGCTCAGTCGACGACGCGGTAGCCGCGGTCGCGCAGGCGGGCGACCACGAGGGCCGCGTGCGGCTCTCCGCGGGTCTCGAGCTGCAGCTGGACGTCGACCTCGTCGAGGTTGAGCGACGGTGAGATGCGCTGGTGGACGACCTCGAGCACGTTGGCGCCGGTCTCGCCGACCTCGCCGAGCAGCAGCGCGAGGCCACCGGGCACGTCGGGGATCGTGACGTGCAGGTTGAGGTAGCGACCCGCGGCGGCCATGCCGTGCTGGATGACCTTGCCCAGCAGCAGCGGGTCGATGTTGCCGCCCGACAGCACCGCCACGGCCGGGGTGCGGTACGACGTGGGGAGGGCCAGCAGCGCCGCGACGGCGGCCGCGCCGGCCGGCTCCACCACCATCTTGGCGCGCTCGACGAGGGCCAGCAGCGCGCGGGACATCGCCTCCTCGGAGACGGTGACGATCTCGTCGACGTGGTCGCGCACGGCGGCGAAGGTGAGGTCGCCGGGCAGGCCGACGGCGATGCCGTCGGCCATCGTCTTCATCTGCGTCAGCGGCACCGGGGCGCCGGTCTCGAGGGAGCCCGGGTAGGCGGCCGCCCCCTTGGCCTGGACGCCGATCACGGTGACGTCGGGGCGCAGCGCCTTGACGGCGACGGCGATGCCCGCGAGCAGGCCCCCGCCGCCGGTCGGCACGACGATGGTCGCGACGTCGGGCACCTGCTCGAGGATCTCGAGCCCGACGGTGCCCTGCCCGGCCATCACGTCGGGGTGGTCGAAGGGGTGGATGAGGATCGCGCCGGTCTCGTCGGCGAAGCGCCGGGCCCCCACGAGCGCGTCCTCGAGGTAGCGGCCCTCGAAGACCACGTCGGCGCCGTACCCGCGGGTCGCTTTCTCCTTGGGGATGGGCGCCCCCTCGGGCATGAACACCGTGGCCCGGATGCCCAGGCGCTGCGCCGCGAGGGCGACGCCCTGGGCGTGGTTGCCGGCCGAGGCGGCGACGACCCCGCGGGCCCGCTCCTCCGCCGAGAGCCGCGAGATGCGCACGTAGGCGCCTCGGGCCTTGAACGACCCGGTGCGCTGGAGGTTCTCGCACTTCAGCCAGACCGGGCCGCCGACCACCGCGGAGAGCCAGCGCGACTCCTCCATCGGGGTCTCGATGGTGATGCCGTCGAGGACCCGGCGGGCCTCCTCGATGTCGCTGAGGTCGACCCCGTCAGCCCTCGACATGGGAGGCGTCCTCGACCGGTTCGACGGAGTGCTCCTCGCCGTAGTCCTCGAAGAGCTCGTCCTGGGGGTCGGCGTCGGGCCCGGTGAAGCTCGCCAGGTGGGTGACGATCGCGTTGACCACCGCGGTCAGCGGCACCGCGATCAGCGCACCGGTGACCCCGGCGAGCACGATGCCGGTCGCGATCGCGATGATCACGCCGAGCGGGTGGATCGAGACCCACCGGCCCATCAGGAAGGGCTGCAGCACGTGGGACTCGACCTGCTGCACCACCACGATCACGCCGAGCATGATCAGCGCGATCACCGGTCCCTCCGCCACCAGGGCGACGAGCACCGCGACCCCACCGGCGACGAACGCGCCGACCAGCGGCACGAACGCGCCGAGGAAGACGAGCACCCCGATCGGGAAGACGAACGGCACCCCGAGGACCGCGGCGCCGATCATGACGCCCGCCGCGTCGGTGGCGGCCACGATCACCGTGGCCCGCACGAACTGGGTCAGCGAGGTCCAGGCCACCCGCCCCGAGCTGTCGATGCGGGCCCGGGCGGCACGCGGCGACAGGCGCACGAGCCACGACCAGATGCGGTTGCCGTCGGCGAGGAAGAAGTAGGTGGCGAACAGGACGATGAACAGTCCTGCGAACACGTGGCTCAGCGTGGCGCCGACCTCGGTGACGCGTCCGGCGAGGTTGCCCTCCTCGACCTGCTTGCGCAGGGCGTCCTGGGCGGAGGCGATGTAGTCGTTGATCTGGGAGTCGCTGGCCTGCAGCGGGCCGTCCTTGAGCCAGGTGCGGATCTCGCCGAGCCCGTCGGCCGTCGAGCTCGCCAGGTCGTCGGCCCCGGACGCGATCTGCTGGCCCGCGATGGTGAGGAGTCCCACGATGGCGGCGAGCGTGAAGAGCACGGTGAGCAGCGAGGCCGGCCCACGCGGCAGCCCGAGCGCCGTGAGTCCCCGCACGATCGGGCTGACCAGGGCGGCGATGAGCAGCGCGATGGCCAGGGGCACCGTGACCTCGCGCAGCGTGTCGAGCGCCAGGACGATGAGGTAGCCCGCGGCCACGATGACCACGAAGCGCCAGGCCCACGCCGCGGCGAGGTCGACGCTCCACGGCACCTGGGCCGGGGTGAAGTTGGAGGTGCCGGCGTTGACCACCCCGGGGTCGGGGGCGCGGTCGGCACGACGTTCGTCGCGCAGCTGGGCCCACTGGGCGGCGATGCGCGCGAGCACCCGGTCCTCGCGCTCGCGCTCGCGCCGGTCGGCCGCGTGCTCCTCCGTCTGGCGCGTACGACGGCCGAGCCGTCGGCGTTCGTGCTCGTCGGTGCGCTCGTCGGCGGGCGTGGCCGCCTTGTCGAGCGACGGCGCCTCGCGCTCGGGTGGGGGGTTCACCCACCCACCCTAAGCAGTGCCCGGGCCAGCCGGGACGCCACGTCGGGGTGTTGCGCGGCGAGCAGCCCGACGGCGGCGAGCACGTAGTCGGCGTCGACCACGACGTGGGCCCGCTCGGGCAGCTGCCAGCCTCCCTCGACGTCGGTCCCGAGGCTGCCGGCGAGCACCCGGTCGGCCACGCCGGGCCGGCCGTGGCGCAGCACCCCGCCCGAGGCCACGACGAGCCCGACCTCGCGCAGGTCGGTGCCGGTGCGCTCGACGACGCGGCCCCCGGGGCCGACCACCACGCGGGAGCGACCGGCGTGGCGGCGCAGCGCGAGACCCACGGCGAGCGCCGCGATGGCCTCGTCGTCGTCGAGCTCGCTCGCGCTCCCGGGCAGGTACGACGGCCGCTCGGCCCGGACCCGCGCCGCGGGCTCGAGGTCGGGCCGCTCCCCCGCCTCGACGGTCGTCAGCGCCGACCAGCGCATGCCGAGGTCGCCCTCGACGGTGCGGGTGACCGCGGTCGGGGCCACGACGTCACGGGCCAGGCCTGCGTCCTCCGGGTCGAGCTCGACGACCGAGTGGACGTCGGTGGTGGCGCCGCCCACGTCGACGACCACGACGTCCTGGCCGTGCGCGCGCGCCAGCACCTCCACGCCGGTGAGCACCACGTCGGGCGTCGCGCCGCGTACCAGCGACACGAAGGCGGCGCCGTCGTCGCGGGCGCTGAGCGCCTTGCCCCCGATCACGTGGGCCAGGAACACCTCCCGGATCGCGGCGCGCGCCCCCTCCGGGCGCAGGACCCCGATCTGCGGGACCACGTTGTCGGCCACGACGACCGGCAGCCCGTCGAGCCGCTCGCGGACCTCGGCGGCCGCGTCGGTGTTGCCGGCCACCACCACGGGCCCGCGCCAGCCGGCCGCGACCAGCCCCTGCGCCGCGGCGAGGACCACCTCGCTGTTGCCGCCGTCGGTGCCGCCGGTCAGCAGCACCACGTCGGGCGCGGCCAGGTCGTCGAGGTCGAAGCCCCCGGCGGCGGCCGCCACGACCGAGACCACCTTGCCCCCGCTCGACAGCGCCACCCGGCGTCCTGCCTCGGCGGTGACCAGCTCCTCGTTGCCGACCACGGCGATCCGCAGGCCACCGCCGGCGCTCGAGCACGCCAGCACCGGCACGCCCTGGGCGCCCAGGGCCGCGACACAGGCGTCGACGCCGTCGAGCACGTCGGTGTCGATCGTGGTGCGGTGCTCGGCGTGACCGGCCACCGTGGCGGCGTCGAGGTCGACGAGCGTCGCCTTGGTGAAGGTCGAGCCGACGTCGACGCAGAGGACCCGCGGCTGACCCAGGTCAGCCGAGGGCACGATCGAGGTCCGCGATGAGGTCGTCGGCGGTCTCGATGCCCACCGAGAGCCGGACCAGGTCGGCCGGCACCTCGAGCGCGGTGCCGGCGACGCTCGCGTGGGTCATCCGACCGGGGTGCTCGATGAGCGACTCGACCCCGCCCAGCGACTCGCCGAGGGTGAACACCTCGGCGCGCTCGCACACGGCGAGGGCCTGCTGCTCGCCGCCGGCGACCCGGAAGGCCACCATGCCGCCGTACCGCTTCATCTGGCGGGAGGCGACGGCGTGGCCGGGGTGCTCGGGCAGGCCCGGGTAGATCACCTCGACGACGGCGGGGTGGCGGGTCAGGAACTCCACGACGGCCTCGGCGTTGTCGCAGTGGCGGTCCATGCGCACGCCGAGGGTCTTGAGGCCGCGGTGGGTCAGGAAGCAGTCGAACGGGCCGGGTACGGCGCCGATCGCGTTCTGGTGGAACGTCACCTTGTCGGCCAGCTCGAGGTCGCGGACGACGAGCGCACCGCCGACGACGTCGGAGTGCCCGCCGACGTACTTGGTCGTCGAGTGCACGACGACGTCGGCCCCCAGCGTGAGCGGCTGCTGCAGGTAGGGCGAGGCGAAGGTGTTGTCGACGACGAGCAGGGCGCCCGCGTCGTGGGCGACCGCGGCGAGGGCCTCGATGTCGCCGACGTTGAGCAGGGGGTTGGTCGGCGTCTCGAGCCAGACCAGGCGGGTCCGGCCCGGCCGGATAGCGGCCCGGACGGCGTCGACGTCGCTCACCGGGGCCGGCGTGTGCTCGACGCCCCAGGCCTGCTCGACCTTGTCGAAGAGCCGGAAGGTGCCGCCGTAGGCGTCGTCGGGCAGCACCACGTGGTCGCCGGGGCGGCAGGTCGCGCGCACCAGGGTGTCCTCGGCGGCCAGGCCGGAGGAGAAGGCGAAGGCGCGCTCCCCCTCCTCGACGGCGGCCAGGGCGCCCTCGAGGGCGGTGCGGGTCGGGTTGGCCGAGCGGCTGTACTCGTAGC
>CALRVO020000281.1:0-5674 GCA_943371595.1 Sphingomonas paucimobilis | reverse complement strand
AACACGCGGGTGCACCAGCTGGGCGACGACGAGCTGGTCAAGCTCCGCGACGAGATCGAGCGCCTGGAGTTCAAGATCGAGGGTGACCTCCGTCGCGAAGTCCAGGCCGACATCCGCCGCAAGATCGAGATCGGCAGCTACCAGGGTCGCCGCCACCGCATGGGCCTCCCGGTCCGCGGTCAGCGCACCAAGACCAACGCGCGCACCCGCAAGGGCCCCAAGCGCACGGTTGCCGGCAAGAAGAAGGCCAAGTGACCCGTCTGCTCACGCAGACGTCGCTGCCTTCCACCACAGACCAGCTCACAAGGAGATAACCGATGCCTCCCAAGGCTCGCGCGGCCGGCGCCAAGAAGGTCCGCCGCAAGGAGAAGAAGAACGTCGCTCAGGGCGAAGCCCACATCAAGAGCACGTTCAACAACACGATCGTGACGATCACCGACCCCACCGGGGCCGTGATCTCGTGGGCCTCTGCCGGCACCGTCGGCTTCAAGGGCTCCCGCAAGTCCACGCCGTACGCCGCCCAGATGGCCGCCGAGGCCGCCGGTCGTCGTGCGATGGAGCACGGCATGAAGAAGATCGACGTCTTCGTCAAGGGCCCGGGCTCGGGTCGCGAGACCGCGATCCGGTCGCTGGGTGCCATCGGCCTCGAGGTCGGCACCATCCAGGACGTCACCCCCGCCCCCCACAACGGATGCCGCCCGCCCAAGCGCCGGCGCGTCTGACCCGAGACAGAACAGGAGACTGACCCATGGCCCGTTACACCGGACCCATGACCCGGAAGTCGCGCCGTCTCGGTGTCGACCTCGTCGGTGGAGACGCTGCTTTCGAGAAGCGCCCCTACCCTCCCGGCCAGCACGGCCGCGCCCGCATCAAGGAGAGCGAGTACCGCACTCAGCTGCAGGAGAAGCAGAAGGCCCGCTTCACCTACGGCGTGATGGAGCGCCAGTTCTTCAACTACTACGTCGAGGCTGCCCGTCGCACGGGCAAGACCGGTGAGAACCTCCTGCAGCTGCTGGAGTGCCGGCTCGACAACGTGGTCTACCGCGCCGGGTTCGCCCGTTCGCGCCGCCACGCCCGCCAGCTGGTCGTCCACGGCCACTTCCTGGTCAACGGTCACAAGGTCGACATCCCGTCGTTCCAGGTGACCCAGTACGACATCATCGACGTGCGCGAGAAGTCGCTGCAGATGACGCCGTTCATCGTCCAGCGCGAGACGTTCGGCGAGCGGGTCGTCCCGGCCTGGCTGCAGGTGCTCCCCGAGCGGATGCGCATCCTCGTGCACTCCGTGCCGGTGCGGGCGCAGATCGACATGCCGATCCAGGAGCAGCTCATCGTGGAGTACTACTCCAAGAAGTAGTCCCGTCGGTCCGTCGTGCTGCCCCTCGGGGCGCACGACGGACCGTCACCTTCCGTCAACATCAGCAGATCTGGGCCCTCATATAGCGGTAGGCCCGGGAAGGAAACAACAAAGTGCTCATCGCACAGCGCCCCACCCTGTCGGAAGAGACCGTCGGTGACTTCCGGAGCCGGTTCGTCATCGAGCCTCTCGAGCCCGGCTTCGGCTACACGCTCGGCAACTCGCTGCGCCGTACCCTGCTCTCCTCGATCCCCGGTGCCTCGGTCACGAGCATCAAGGTCGACACCGTCCTCCACGAGTTCTCGACCATCGAGGGCGTCAAGGAAGACGTCACCGAGATCATCCTCAACCTGAAGGGCCTCGTCGTCTCCTCCGAGCACGACGAGCCCGTCACCATGTACCTGCGCAAGTCCGGTGCCGGTGACGTCACGGCCGCCGACATCGCGCCCCCGGCCGGTGTCGAGGTCCACAACCCCGACCTCAAGATCGCGACGCTGTCCGACAAGGGCAAGCTCGAGATGGAGCTGGTCGTCGAGCGCGGCCGCGGCTACGTCTCGGCCGTCCAGAACAAGGGCAACGACAACGAGATCGGCCGGATGCCGGTCGACTCGATCTACAGCCCCGTGCTCAAGGTGACCTACAAGGTCGAGGCCACCCGTGTCGAGCAGCGCACCGACTTCGACAAGCTCGTCATCGACGTCGAGACCAAGCCGTCGATCCTGCCGCGCGACGCCATCGCGTCGGCCGGCAAGACCCTGGTCGAGCTCTTCGGCCTGGCCCGCGAGCTCAACGTCGAGGCCGAGGGCATCGACATCGGTCCCTCGCCCGTCGACGAGCAGCTCGCTGCCGACCTCGCCCTCCCGGTCGAGGACCTGCAGCTGACCGTCCGGTCCTACAACTGCCTCAAGCGCGAGGGCATCCACACCGTGGGTGAGCTCATCAGCCGCTCGGAGCAGGACCTCCTCGACATCCGCAACTTCGGTGCCAAGTCGATCGACGAGGTCAAGGCCAAGCTGGTCGAGATGGGTCTGTCCCTCAAGGACAGCGCCCCCGGCTTCGACCCGCACGCCGCCCTCGCCGCCTACGGCGACGACGACGACGACGCCTTCGTCGAGGACGAGCAGTACTGAGTCTGATGGCGCGAGCGTGTCTCCGCTCGCTTGCCGCCGACTCCGCCTGGCTAGTGGTCAGGTCAGGAGTCGGCGGCCAAGCCTCGCTGTGACACGCTGCCGCGCTGGGCGGTCCGCTCCGACTCGGGTCGGGCGGGTTCGCCGCCGGCACCACACGGAGGTCGAGGAGGTTGCGCTAGCAACCGTCACGAGACCACCACGCAGCACCGCACGCCCTCCTCACCACCACCTCTAGCCCGGGTACCTCGTACGGCCCGGGAGGATCGAGAAGCACGATGCCCGCTCCCAAGAAGGGCGCCCGCCTCGGCGGCAGCCCGGCCCACCAGCGCCTCATCCTGGCCAACCTGGCCACCCAGCTCTTCGAGCACCGTCGGATCACGACGACCGAGGCCAAGGCGCGCACGCTGCGTCCCCACGCCGAGAAGCTCATCACCAAGGCCGTCAAGGCGCACAAGGGCGACAACCCGCTGCACCAGCGTCGCGAGGTCCTCAAGACCATCCGCGACAAGGGCGTCGTCCACGAGCTGTTCACCGAGATCGCGCCGGCCTTCGCCGAGCGGCCCGGTGGCTACACCCGCATCACCAAGCTCGGCCCCCGCAAGGGCGACAACGCCCCGATGGCCGTCATCGAGCTGGTGACCGAGGCCTACGAGCCCAAGGCCTCGACCAAGAAGGCCACGCCCGCCGCGGCTGCCCCCGCGCCGGTCGAGGAGACCGTCGTCGAGGACGAGGCCGTCGAGACCGACGCCCCCGAGACCGAGGCGACCGAGGTCGAGGCGAGCGACGAGACCACCGCGGAGGCGACCGACGAGGCCGCCGCCGAGGAGTCGACCGAGGACGAGCCCAAGGCCTGACCTCAGCACCGCACGACCGAGGGCCCCGTCACCACTGGTGGCGGGGCCCTCGTCGTGTGCCGGTGCCACCCGCGCGGGGCAGGCAACCATCGGCGGTGGCCGGGTGGTACCACCAGCATGGACAACACCACGGCGCTCGCGGCGCCACCGAGGGACGAGGAGCCCATGGCGTCGAGTCACGACCGCCGCGTCGACTTCGACGAGTTCGTCGTCGCCCGCTCGGGCGCGCTGCTGCGCACGGCGTACCTGCTGACCCGTGACCACCAGCTGGCCGAGGACCTCCTGCAGGCCTCGCTGGCCAAGGCCTGGTTCGCCTGGGGGCGGACGCAGGGCAACCCCGAGGCCTACGTCCGCAAGATCATCGTCAACACCTACAACTCGTGGTGGCGGCGCAAGTGGAACGGCGAGCTGGCGACCGAGGAGCTGCCCGACGCGGGCGTGCCCGACGGCACCGACGCCGTCGACTCGGGCAACGACCTGTGGGAGGCCATGGGGCGGCTCCCGCGCAGGCAGCGCGCGGTCGTGGTGCTCCGCTACTTCGAGGACCTCACCGAGGCCCAGACCGCCGACCTGCTCGGCTGCAGTGTCGGGACCGTCAAGAGCCAGACCAGCAAGGCACTCACGAAGCTGCGGATCGATCCCGCCCTGGAGACCCTGGAGGACCGTTCATGAACGGCATCGACGACCTGCGCAGGACCCTCGAGACCCACGCGGACGACGTCCACGACGCCGCCGCGTACCCCCGGGGCGCTGGTGTCCGGCAGCGGATCCGGGCCACGCGCCGCCGCCGGGTCGCCGGGGCGACGACTGCGTCCGTCGTGGCGGTGGCCGCCCTGTTCGCTCTGGTCCCGACCGCTCCCGGCACGGGCCCGGAGCCGGCCGGTCCGACCGTCTTCGGCGTTGACCTCCCCGTGGAGCTCGAGTCGCTCGGCTTCACCTACGACTACGACGACCACGTCCGCGGCGACCAGCGTGTCGCTCTCGCCCTCGAGGGGTCCGACCAGCCCCGACTGGTGTCGTGGGGCACCTCGACCGACGACGACCGCGTGGTCGTGACGGTCGGTGATGGCGGCGCCCCGCAGACCCACGACGGCCCCGACTTCACCGACTGGACCTACCTCGCACCAGGAGACGCGGTCCGGGTGACGGCCCAGGTCCGCACGGGCGCGGTGTCGCTGGCCGTCTACACCCTGGGCGACGGCCGTCCAGCCGGTGTGACCGCCGACGGCGTGACCTATCGGGCCACCCGGGCCGGGGCCCCACTGCTCGGTGCTGCTGTCGGCGAGCCCGGCCAGGCCGAGGTCGTCGTCGAACCCACCGCTCGGGCGTCGGACGTCTTCTACGCCTACTACTGCGTCGGCGGGCCCCCGAGGGCCACGCTCCACATCGTGACGGCCGACGGCGAGATGTCGTTCGGGAGGTGCGACGACACCGTCGTGCCCGTGGACCCCGCAGCCCTGGGCGGGATCGGCCAGGCCGCCGGCCCCCGGCAGGACCTGACCACGAGGCTCTTGGTCACCGAGGGTCCCGACGGGCCCCTGGTCGAGAGCGACGACCTCCGGGTCGGCCTGGGCCTCTACGCCCAGCCGCAGGACCGCGACCTCGGTGCTGGGATCGGCCTCCCGGTCCGCGTCGAGCACGACGGTCACGCCTGGGAGCTGGCGCGAACCGCTTCGCCCGGCCTGGGCCCCGACGGGGCGGTGGCCCCGGTGCCTGACCTCGACGGCCCGCTGCTCGCCCTCATCGACTACACGCGTGCCGACGAGTCCAGGATCGGGTACGAGGTCGACGGCGACGGCGGCGACAGCACGTCCTTCGTCGGTGGTGGGACGTTCACCGCAGACCTCCCGCCCGGTGCCGGCCAGGTGGGGCTCGCGCGGCTCGGTGGCGCGCCCATCCCAGATCGCGCCGCCGTCGGGTTCGGCTTCTACGTCCGCGCCGACTGAGCGTCGAGGGCGTCGAGGGCGTCGAGGAGCTCCGCCGCAGGGACCGTCTGCGGCGGGGCCCCTCGGCGTACGAGGTCGTTGACGGTGCGACGGGCCAGCTCGTTGGCCGGCGTCGGTACGCCGTGGAGCCGGCCGAGCAGGACGACCTCGCCGTTGAGGTGGTCGGCCTCGACGTCGCCGGTGCGCCGCTGCACGCTCTGCCACGAGGACGACCCGACGCCGTCTCGGTCGACGAGCGGGCGCAGCAGCTCACCGCGGCGTGCCTGGTCGTCGGCCTGGCTGGTGACCGCGATGCCGGCGGCCACCAGGACCTGCTCGCCCTCGGCGCGACAGCGGCGCACGAGCTCGGTGGCGTCGTCGCCGGGCCGGCAGGCGGCGTCGACGGCG
>CALRVO020000280.1:0-5680 GCA_943371595.1 Sphingomonas paucimobilis | reverse complement strand
GCGAGCCCACCGACAAGCGACCAGAAGTCACAGCAGCCCGGCGTGGTCCAGGGCCAGGTAGGTCTGCTCGGTGGCGCCGAGGCGGCCGCTCGGCAGGCGCCGACGCAGCTCGGCGACGGGCACCAGGACCACCGCGATCTCCTCGAGCTCGTCGAGACGCTGGTCGCCGACGTGGTGGGCGCCGCGGGCCAGGACGACGTGGCGTGGCTGGGTGTGGCTGGGCGGGTCGATGCTCGCGACGAGCTCGGCCGCCCCGACGGCGTAGCCGGTCTCCTCGCGCAGCTCGCGCAGGCCGGCGGCGACGGGTTCCTCGCCGTGGTCGACCAGGCCACCGGGCAGGGAGAGCACGACCCGGTCAGGGCCGGGGCGGTACTGCTCGACCAGCACGACGTGGTGGTCGTCGGTCAGGGCGAGCACCGACACCGTCGGCGGGGTGTCGTGGATGTCCCACACCGCCTCGCGGCCGTCGGGCAGGAGCAACGGTCGACGCAGGATGCGGGCGAACCCGTCGTAGGCGACCTCGTCGGCCCCGGCGCGCCGCCAGGCGGCGGGGCTCGACCAATCGCTCACGAGGGCGGGGCGATCGGCGGCTCGCCCGTGGTGGGGTGCTCGAGCGGGGCCACCCCGCCGCTGACCTGGTCGGTCGGGTCCGCGGGGTCGTCGACCGAGGGCACCGTCGACCCGCCGCCCTCGCGACGCCCCTCGCCCGACGAGCGCTCGCCGGGCGTGGCCGGGCCGCGCTCGCCGAGCAGGACGTCGAGGCGCGCCGGGGTCAGCCGGACGAACTTGCGGGTCTGGGTGCGGGTGCGGTCGAGGACGGCGACCTCGAGGTCGCGGGTCGGGATGATCCGCTGGCCGTTGTCGCCCTGGCCCAGGGCGGTCACGGCGCCGGCGAGCGCCTGGGCGAGGGGGGCCCGCTCGGTGAACGTGGCCTCCAGGGCCGTGGAGACCTGCTCGACCTGGCCGCCCATCACGGCGAAGCCGTGCTCGTCGGCGACCTGGCCGTCGTAGGTGAGCCGGAACAGCTGGTCGTCGGCCGGGGTGTCGCCCACCTCGGCGACGAAGATCTCGACCTCGTAGGGCTTCTCGCCGCCACTGGAGAAGATGGTGCCGAGGGTCTGTGCGTAGGCGTTGGCCAGGCCACGACCGGTGACGTCGCGCCGGTCGTAGGAGTAGCCGCGCATGTCGGCGAGCCGGACGCCGGCGATGCGGAGGTTCTCGAACTCGTTGTAGCGCCCGACCGCGGCGAAGGCGATGCGGTCGTAGATCTCGGAGACCTTGTGCAGGGCCTGCGAGGGGTTCTCGGAGACGAACAGCACGCCGTCCGCGTACTCGACGGCGACGACGGAGCGCCCGCGGGCGATGCCCTTGCGGGCGAAGTCGGCCCGGTCCTTCATCAGCTGCTCGGGCGAGACGTAGAACGGCGTGCTCATGCGTGGTCACCTCCGGTCAGGGGCGCGACGGGCCCGTCGGGGCGCCCCATGCGGGCGTTGATGACCCGGTCGGCGATGGCAGCGACGTCGTCGTCGGGCATCCGGTGGCCGCCCTCGGCGGTGATGACCTGCACGACCGGGAAGATGCGTCGGGTGAGGTCGGGGCCCCCGGTGGCGGAGTCGTCGTCGGCGGCGTCGTAGAGCGCCTGGACCACGACCTCGACGCACGAGGTCGCGTCGAGGTCGTCGCGGTAGAGCTTCTTGAGCGAGCCCCGGGCGAACAGCGAGCCCGAGCCGACCGAGTGGAAGGCGGTCTCCTCGTAGCGCCCACCGGTGACGTCGTAGCTGAAGATGCGGCCCTGGTCGGCGCGGACGTCGTAGCCGGCGAAGAGCGGGACGACGGACAGGCCCTGCATCGCCATCCCGAGGTTGCCGCGGATCAGGGCGGAGAGCCGGTTGGCCTTGCCGTCCATCGACAGGACCGAGCCCTCGATCTTCTCGTAGTGCTCGAGCTCGACCTGGAACAGGCGCACCATCTCGATCGCGAGCCCGGCGGTGCCGGCGATGCCGACGGCCGAGAACTCGTCGGCCGGGAAGACCTTCTGGATGTCGCGCTGGGCGATGATGTTGCCCATCGTGGCGCGCCGGTCACCGGCCAGCACCACGCCGCCCGGGAACGTCGCAGCGACGATGGTCGTGCCGTGGGGTGCGAGGTCGCCGGCGTTGCCCTGCGGGACCGCACGGCTGCCCGGCAGCAGGTCGGGCGCCTGGTCGGCGAGGAAGTCGCTGAACGACGAGGTGCCGGGGCGCAGGTAGGCCGCCGGGAGTCGGGAGTCGTCCACCCGGATCACTCGCCGCCCTTCTGGATGAAGGACTTCACGAAGTCCTCGGCGTTGGACTCGAGGACCTCGTCGATCTCGTCGAGGATGTCGTCGACATCGCTGTCGAGGGCTTCCTTGCGCTCGGCGACGTCGGTCTCGGGGGCCACCTCGGTGGTCTCCTCGGTCTCCTGCGACTTGCGCGGCTGCTTCTGCTCCTGGGCCATGTTCCGACCCTACTCAGTGGGTGCGACTGTTTTCGACGGGCATCTCGCACCCGAGGGGTGGATCGCCCCCGGCCCGATGCTCACGGTGGTCGAGGGCAGCGGCGAGGATCTCCCCCGCTGAGGTGCGGACGTTCCTCGCCGGTGGAGGGACTCCGGGGACAGAGGACCCCGACCCGGGCCCCGTGGTTGCCTCGGGTCCACCGGTGCGGCTGTGTGGTCTCGTGACGGTTGTTAGGGCCACCTCCTCGACCACCGGGGGACGCGCCGTCTAGCTCCGCGTGAGCGCCGAGAACAGCTGCTCGGCGGTGTCGCACCGGTCGAGCAGGTCACCCACGTGGGCCCGGGAGCCGCGCAGCGGGTCGATGGTCGGCACCCGCTGCAGCGACTCGCGCCCGGGCAGGTCGAAGATCACCGAGTCCCACGAGGCGGCGGCGACGTGCTCGGCGTACTTCTCCAGGCAGCGGCCGCGGAAGTAGGCGCGGGTGTCGGTCGGCGGGTCGTGCATCGCGTCGTCGACCGACTGCTGGTCGAGCAGGCGCTCCATCCGGCCGGCGGCGACCAGGCGCTGGTAGAGGCCCTTCTCGGGGCGGATGTCGGAGTACTGCAGGTCGATGAGCTGGAGCTTGGCGTCGTCCCAGTCGAGCCCGTCGCGCGTGCGGTACTGCTCGAGCAGCTTGAGCTTGGCGACCCAGTCGAGCTCGCGGGCGCACAGCATCGGGTCGCGCTCGAGACGGTCGAGCACCGACTCCCAGCGGGCCAGCACGTCGACGGTCTGCTCGTCGGCGTCGGCGCCGTAGCGGTCCTCGACGAACTTGCGGGCCAGGTCGAGGTACTCGAGTTGGAGCTGGAGACCGGTCAGGCGCCGTCCGTCGTGGAGGGTCACGGTCTGCTTGAGGGTGGGGTCGTGGGAGATCGCGCGCAGCCCGGCCACCGGCGCGTCGACGCTGAGGTCGACGGAGATGAACTTCTCCTCGATCATCGCCAGCACCAGCGCGGTGGTGCCGACCTTGAGGTAGGTCGAGACCTCGGAGAGGTTGGCGTCGCCGATGATCACGTGCAGCCGGCGGTACTTGTCCGGGTCGGCGTGCGGCTCGTCGCGGGTGTTGATGATCGGACGCTTCAGCGTCGTCTCGAGACCCACTTCGACCTCGAAGAAGTCGGCGCGCTGGCTGACCTGGAAGCCGTGGGTGCGACCGTCCTGACCGATGCCCACCCGACCCGCACCGGTGACGACCTGGCGGCTGACGAAGAACGGGGTGAGGTGCCGCACGATGTCGCCGAACGGGGTCGAGCGACGCATCAGGTAGTTCTCGTGGGCGCCGTAGGAGGCGCCCTTGTTGTCGGTGTTGTTCTTGTAGAGCAGGATCTGCGGCGCCCCGGGCAGCTGGGCTGCGCGCAGCGTCGCGTCGAGCATCACCTGCTCGCCGGCCTTGTCCCACCGCACGATGTCGAGCGGGGTGGTGACCTCGGGCGTGGAGTACTCCGGGTGGGCGTGGTCGACGTAGAGCCGGGCGCCGTTGGTGAGGATGACGTTGGCCAGGCCCAGGTCCTCGTCGGTGAGCTGGCTGGGGTCGGCCACCCCGCGCGACATGTCGAAGCCACGGGCGTCGCGCAACGGCGACTCCTCCTCGAAGTCCCAGCGCGCGCGGCGCGCCTTGACGGTCGAGGTGGCGTAGGCGTTGACCACCTGCGAGGAGGCCACCATCGGGTTGGCCAGTGGCTGGCCGACGACCGAGATGCCGTACTCGATCTCGGTGCCCATCACCCGGCGGACGCTCATGACGTCGAGACTACGGGGTCGGTGCGGACCCGCCGTGGCCCGTCCGACTCGCTCAGGAGGCGGGCCGGTCCTCCTCGCGCAGGCGCGGCTCGGTGGTGAGCTCGGGACGGATGCCGGTCTTGTCGACGTAGAACGCCCGGATCCGCTCCATGTCGGCCCCGACGTCGCCGCTGAGGGCGAACGTCGGGCCCCACCCGACGGTGCGCGACGGCTTGTCGAGGTAGGCCAGCGTCACGGGGATTCCGGTCTGCTGCGAGATCCGGTAGAAGCCGGACTTCCAGTAGTCGGTCTTGCTACGGGTGCCCTCGGCGGCGATGCCGAGCAGGAACGTCTCGTCCTCCTCCGCGTCGGCCAGCAACGCCTTGATCGTCGTGCCCGGGTTGTCGCGGTCGAGCTCGACCGCCCCGGTCGCCCTCATGACGACGCCGAGCGGGCCCTTGAAGAACGAGTGCTTGACCAGCAGCCGGATCTGCACGCTGCTGTCCCACGCCAGCAGCATCGTGAGCACCCAGTCCCAGTTGGACGTGTGCGGGGCCCCGACCAGGATCCCGCGCCGGGGCACCTCCCCGGCGGTGCGCCACCGGGACAGGCGCAGCAGCGCGCGGGCGAGGGTGCGGCGGACGAGGAAGTGGCGGCGCATCCGGCGAACCTACCGGTCGGTCCCCCTACGCTGACGACATGTGGAACGAACGTGTCGTCCCCCGGCTCACCGACCGTGCGCTCTCGGTCGGGCAGGTGATGAAGCAGCGTGAGCTGACCTGCGCAGGGCTGGCCGGCAGGGTGCTCGAGATCGGCTTCGGCAGTGGCCTCAACGTGGAGAAGTACCCCGCGGCCGTGATCTCCGTCGACGCCGTCGAGCCGTCCGACGTGGGGTGGGCGCTCTCGGCCTCCCGTCGTGCACGGGCGACGGTCCCGGTACGCCGGGCGGGTCTCGACGGCCAGCACCTGGCCTCCGCCGACGCCTCCTACGACGCGGCCCTGTGCACCTTCTCGCTGTGCACCATCCCCGACCCGGCCCTGGCCCTCGCCGAGGTACGTCGCGTGCTCGTCCCGGGCGGCGCCTTCCACGTCCTGGAGCACGGCCGCTCCCCCGACGCCGGTGTCGCACGCTGGCAGCGCCGCCTCGAGCCCGCCCAGCGTCGCGTCTTCGCCGGCTGCCACCTCACCCGCGACGTCCCGGCGATGGTGACCGCTGCGGGGTTCGACGTCGTCGACGTCGAGCAGTTCTACCTGCCCGGTCCCCGCCTCGGCCGCCCGTGGGCCTGGGCCACCCGCCTGGTGGCCACCCGCCCGGTCTGAGGCAGAGGACTCGACCGGCTCCACGGTGGTCGAGGAGGTCGCCCGCGACCGTCTCGAGACCACCCACCGCAGCCGACGAACCAGTTCGTGCTGATCTTGCGGTCGGATGGTCTCGTGACGGTT
>CALRVO020000279.1:0-5693 GCA_943371595.1 Sphingomonas paucimobilis | reverse complement strand
CGTGGCGTGGCCGGAGACCTGGGCGGGGGAGTCGGCCACGTGCACGACCTGGGCGTCGCCGAAGACGCCGTAGCCGAGCCGGAAGTCGAGCGGGGTGCCGACCACGACGACCAGGTCGGGCTCCTTGAGGGCCTGGCTGCGGGCCTTGGTCACCAGGAGCGGGTGGCCACCGGGGACGATGCCGCGGCCCATCCCGTTGGTGATGGTGGGCAGGCCCACGGCCTCGACCAGCCGCAGGGCGGCGACCTCGGCGCCGTCGGCCCACACGTCGGTGCCGAGGATCAGGGTCGGCCGGGTGGCCCGGGCGAGCAGCGCGGCGATCCGGGCGACCGCGTCGGGGTCGGGCTCGGCCCCGCGGACCCGCTGGCCGGTGGGCGCGGGACCGGAGGAGGACGCGAAGAACTCGTCCATCGGTACGTCGACGAAGACGGGTCCACGGTGCGACGACCCGGCCAGCCGGAACGCCTCGTCCATGCCGCCGAGCACGTCGCCGGCGGTCGGCAGGGTGGCGGCGTGCTTGGAGACCGAGGCGACGATCGGCGGCTGGTCGAGCTCCTGGAGGCTGCCGGTGCCCCAGCGGTTCTGCGGCGCGCGGCCGCCGACGACCACCATGGGGGACCCGGCGAACTGGGCCTGCGCGATCGCGCTGACCCCGTTGGTGACCCCCGGCCCCGCGGTGAGGACCGCCAGGCCGGGCACCCGGGTCAGCTTGCCCGTGGCCTCGGCGGCGAACGCGGCCGTCTGCTCGTGGCGCACGTCGAGGAGCCGCACCGGCGGGCCCTGGCCCTCCTGCTGCGACTTGACCGCGCCGTCGTACATCGGGAACACGTGGGCGCCGGACAGGGTGAACATCGTCTCGACGCCGTGGGCGCGGGCCACCGCGACGGCCAGCTCGCCGGAGTGGCCGGCGACGTGGCCGTCGGGGACCTGGTCGCCGGAGGGCTGGACGTCTGTGAGGTCGGTCATGCCAGGCAGGCTACCGACGCCGACCTCAGGGGTGCTGGAAGGCCGGGTTGGTCTCGCGCAGCAGGCCCACCAGCACGAGCATCAGGTCGGCGCGCACCGCCGGCGGACGGCTGCCGAGCGCGAGCCGGAGGTAGAGCGAGCGCAGGAACGCCTGGGCGGTGTTGGTCGGCAGGAACGGGTCGTCGCCGGTCGCCCGGGTGAAGGGCGAGGCGCCGGCGGCGATCCGGTTGACCCAGGGTTCGAGCACGCTCAGCGGTACGGAGCCGCGGCGCAGCACCGCCATGGTGGTGCCGACCAGGCGGTCGGGCTCGCCGTGGGCGAAGGGCTGCTCGACGGGCAGCAGGATCCGGTCGGCGACGACGTCGAGGACGACGGTGAGCTCGGCGTGGCCGAGGTGGGGTGAGGCGGCCAGGGCCCCGAGCGCGTCAGCGCCGTGGGCCACGGCGTGGGCCCAGCCCTTGCCCTCGACGTAGCCGCGCAGGTCCTGCTCGCGCAGCAGCCAGGTGGCGATCGCGTCGCCCCACTGCAGCACCTTGCCGCCCAGCACGAGCGGACGGCTGTTGTCGCGCTCGATGCACTCGGCGAGCACCAGGACCGAGAACGTGCGGCGGAAGACGCTGTCGGTGTCGCGCTCGCCCAGGCCGGCGGACAACCCGGCGACCATGCCGTCGCCCAGGCCCGGCAGCAGGTCGTCGTAGACGCCGCGCGAGATCCAGGTCGCCAGCGTGGGGTAGGCGGTGCCGTCGCGGCGCTCGGGGTCGACGTCGCCCAGCATCACCGTCAGCTCCTGGGTGAGGTCGGCCAGCGACGGGCCCTCGGGCACGCGGAAGTCGTCGTCGTGGACCTGCTTCCAGTTCACCCGAGACATGGGCCGCATCCTCGCAGAACCGGGAGCCTCCTACCCACACGGGAGGCACGGCCTAGGCTCAGGATGTGCCGTCCTTCACCGAGATCGTCCGCACCAGCACCGATCTCGGGCGCGACGACGTCGCGTGGCTGCAGCTGCTCCAGGCCGACTGGCAGATCATCGCCGACCTGTCCTTCGCCGACCTGGTGCTCTGGCTGCCCGACCGCGACGGCAGCGGCTTCTGGGCGGCCGCGCAGATGCGGCCCACGACGGGACCCACGGCCTACGTCGACGACGTCGTCGGCACCTTCGTCGAGCGCGGCCGCCGACCGCTGCTCGACGCGGCCTACGAGCAGGGCCGCACCGCGCGCGAGGGCGACCCGGAGTGGCGCGACGAGGTGCCGGTGCGGATGGAGTCGATCCCGGTGGTCCGGGCCGGGCGGGTCATCGGGGTGATCGGTCGCCACACCAACCTGCTCGGCGTACGCACCCCCAGCCGGCTGGAGCTGTCCTACCTGCAGACGGCCGCCGACCTGACTCAGATGATCGCCACCGGGCACTTCCCGGCGATCGGGCAGCGCAGCGACCACGCCGACTCACCCCGCGTCGGCGACGGGTTCCTGCGGGTCGACGAGGCCGGTCACGTGGTCTACGCCAGCCCCAACGCCCAGTCGGTCTACCGCCGGCTCGGGCTGTCCGGCGACCTGGCCGGTCTGCTGCTGGCCGACCTGGTCCGTGAGCTCGTGCCGCCCCGGCGCCGACCCGACGAGGAGACCCTCAGCGCGGTCCTGGGTGGTCGTGCCCACCGCGACGTCGAGATCGGCACCGACGGCAACGAGGGGGTGTCGCTGATCGTGCGCTCGATCCCGCTGCGTCCCGACGGGCGCCACATCGGTGGGCTGATCCTGGTGCGCGACGTGACCGACCTGCGCCGCCGCGACCGTGAGCTCATCACCAAGGACGCGACGATCCGCGAGATCCACCACCGGGTCAAGAACAACCTGCAGACGGTCGCGGCCCTGCTGCGGCTGCAGGCGCGCCGCATCGACAACGAGACCGCCAAGCTGGCCCTCGAGGAGGCCGTACGGCGGGTCGGGTCGATCGCCATCGTCCACGAGACCCTCAGCCAGGCGGTCGAGGAGACGGTCGAGTTCGACGAGATCGCCGACCGGCTCGGCACCATGGTCACCGACGTCAGCGCTTTCACCGGCCGGGTGCGCGTACGACGTGAGGGCAGCTTCGGCGTGCTGCCGTCGCAGGCGGCCAACGCGCTGGCGATGGTGCTGACCGAGCTGTTGCAGAACGCGGTCGAGCACGGCTACGACGACGCCGACCTGTCCGCCACCGGCACCATCGTGCTGGGCGTCGACCACTCCCTGGGACGGCTGCACGTGCGTGTCGACGACGACGGTCGGGGGCTGCCCGACGGCTTCAGCCTCGAGGGGTCGACCAACCTGGGCCTGTCGATCGTGCGGACCCTGGTGGAGTCCGAGCTCGGTGGTCAGCTCGAGGTGCAGCGACGTCCCGAGGGAGGCACGCGGGTCGCGATCGACGTGCCGGAGGTCTAGACCGGAGGTCGACGCGGGGGCGGAGGTGGTGATCGGCTCCTGAGGTCAGGCGGTGCGGACGCGGGCCCGGGCGTTGCGACGCTTGAGCGCGCGACGCTCGTCCTCGCTCAGGCCCCCCCAGACGCCGTGGTCCTGTCCGGCCTCGAGCGCCCAGGCGAGGCACTGCTCGCGCACGTCGCATCGTCGGCACACCTGCTTGGCCTCCTCGATCTGGAGAATGGCCGGTCCGGTGTTGCCGATGGGGAAGAACAGCTCCGGGTCCTCGTCGAGGCAGGCGGAACGGTGGCGCCAATCCATGGCAGGTGGGTCCTTCGAAGTAGAGACGTGCAGGCAGGGGTGCTCAGGCCTGCGGGCGCGCATGTAGCCTTGTGTGTGAAGGAATTCACGCACGCCCGCCCACTGTGGCAACTATCGCTGCGGGGATCAAGTGTTTCCGGTGGTCGGTTGGATCACAGCGGCCCGTAGGGTCACTGTCATGAGTGATCCGGACCGATCCCGACCGCCGATGCCCCTGCTCGTGGCTGCGGTGCTGGTGGCCCTCGAGGGGGTCGGGCTGGTCGGCCTGGCGGTGGTCGGGCTGCTCGACATCGTCTCGTCCCGCATCGAGGTCGGGCTGTCGGTCTCCGTCTTCTTCGCGGCGTACGGCGCCGCGCTGATCGCCTGCGCGTGGGCGCTCACCCGCGCGCAGGGCTGGGCCCGGGGACCGGTGCTGCTCACCCAGCTGATCCAGCTCGGCATCGCCTGGAACGTGCGTGAGAACCCGCTGGTCGCGCTCCCGCTCGCCGTGGCCGCCGTGGTCGCGTTGGTCGCCGTTCTGCAGCCGGCCAGCATCCAGGCGCTGATGGGCGAGCCCGACGACCGCGCCGCTGATCACTGACGCGGTGCTGACCGCCCGGGCTAGTCCGGGTCGGGTGCCTCGAGCGAGGTGCGGAGCTGGGCGAGGGTGCGGGTGAGCAGCCGGGAGACGTGCATCTGCGAGACCCCGATCTCCTCGGCGATCTGCGACTGCGTCATGTTCTTGAAGAACCGCAGCAGCAGGATCTTCTTCTCCCGCGGGGCGAGCTGCTCGAGCAGCGGCTTGAGCGACTCGCGGATCTCGACGTGCTCGAGGCCCTCGTCGTCGACGCCGAGGGCGTCGAGCATGCTCGAGCCGCCCTCGTCGGAGTCGTCGGTGGCGTCGAGGGACAAGGTGGAGTAGGCGTTGCTCGACTCGATGCCCTCGACGATCTCCTCGACCGTGCACCCGATCGACTCGGCGAGCTCGCGCGGGGTGGGGGAGCGGCCCAGGCTCTGGGTCAGCTCGGCGGTGGTCGCGCCGATCTGCATGCGCAGCTCCTGCAGGCGTCGCGGGACCCGGATCGCCCAGCCCTTGTCGCGGAAGTAGCGCTTGATCTCGCCGATGATGGTGGGCGTGGCGTAGGTCGAGAACTCGACCCCTCGCTCGGTGTCGAAGCGGTCGATCGACTTGATCAGCCCGATCGTGCCGACCTGCACGAGGTCCTCGTACGGCTCCCCGCGGTTGCGGAAGCGCCGCGCGCAGTGCTCGACGAGCGGGAGGTGCAGGTGGACCAGCGAGTCGCGGGCCTGCGCCTTCGCGGCCTCGGAGCCCAGGTCGTCACGGAGCTCGACGAAGAGCTCGGCGCTGCGCAGCCGGGTCTTGGCGACCCGTCGCTGGCGCTCGAGCTGGTCTGCGGTGAGGGGGGTCTCGTCTGGCGTGTCGGCCGCGTCCCGAGTGTGGTCGACGTCCATGCTCAGCTGCCGGCGCCGAGGGCCGACGACGCCATGGCCAGCACGATGCCGAAACGACCGCCGTCGGAGCGGATCTCGGCGGTCGACGCCAGGGTCGTGAGGACCTGCCAGGCGAAGCTGTCGAGGTCGGGCTCGGGCACGACGGAGGCGTCGACCGTCAGGGTGACGACCATGTGCCCGGGGGCGAGCTGGAACGCGACGGTGAGGTCGCTGCCCTCGTCGGCGTGCTCGAGCACCATCGCGTTGGCCTCGCCCACCGCGATCCGCAGGTCCTCGATGTCGTCGATGGTGAAGTCGAGGCGCGCGGCCAGGCCGGCGGTCGTCGTCCGGACCACCGAGGCGTAGGCCCCGTCGGCCGGCAACCGGAGCTCGACGTCGGGCCGCCCGCCGGGCTGTGGGGCGGGCTGGTCGACGGGGTGGGACGGCACTGACATGGGGTGGTCCTTCGCTCACGTGGCTCGACGGCTGCGACCTTATGCCACGTGATGCCACGCAGCGCCGAGCGGCTCGCTGTGCCCCGCGGGCCTGCCCTCAGGACGCGGCGTAGGGACGCCAGGAGCCCG
>CALRVO020000278.1:0-5707 GCA_943371595.1 Sphingomonas paucimobilis | reverse complement strand
CGCCAGGGCTCCTCGCACCTCGACCACCGCACGCCAGGGCTCCTCGCACCTCGACCACCGAACGCCGAGGCGCCTCGCACCTCGACCACCGTGGTGGCCGAGGCGCGAGGCGCCGAGGAGTGAGGCCAGGTCAGCCGATGCGCGCGGTGACGCCCGAGGGGCCGCCGGGTGCGCCGTGGCACTGCTTGAACTTCTTGCCCGACCCGCAGGGGCACTTGGCGTTGCGGCCGACCCCGGCGTACTCGTCGTCGGCGGTAGTCACGGTGCCACCGGACTCCTCGACCTCGTTGTCGCCGTCGATGCTGGGCGCCGAGGTGCGCAGGTTGGTCGGCAGGGACTGCTTCTCGAGACCCTTGGCCTTGATCTGCGGCGCCTGCTTGGTGAGCACGGGACCCGGCTGGGCGTCCGGCTGGGGCTCCGACGGCAGCTCGCGCATCAAGGGCTCCTCGACGGCGGCCGCCCCGTCGGCGAGGCCGAACGGGTCGTAGGTGCCGTCGTCGGGCTCCTCCTCGTCGACCTGGACCTCGAGGTTGAACAGGAAGCCGACGGCCTCCTCCTTGATGCCGTCCATCATGGCGGCGAACATGTCGAAGCCCTCGCGCTGGTACTCGACCAGCGGGTCGCGCTGGCTGTAGGCGCGCAGGTAGATGCCCTCGCGCAGGTAGTCCATCTCGTAGAGGTGCTCGCGCCACTTGCGGTCGAGCACCGAGAGCAGCACGCGACGCTCGAGCTCGCGCATCACCTCGGGTCCGACCTCGGCCTCGCGGGCGTCGTAGGCGGCCTGGGCGTCCTTCTGCAGCACCGCGATGAGCTCGTCCTTGCTCAGGCTGGCCTGGTCGCCGCCGTGCTCGGCGAGGAGCTCCTCGCGGGAGATCGAGACCGGCCAGAACTGCTTGAGGTCGGTCCAGAGCTGCTCGAGGTCCCACTCCTCGGCGAAGTCCTCGAGCGAACCGCGGACGGTGCCCTCGACGACGTCGTCGACGAAGGAGCGGACCTGCTCCTCGATGTCGGCGCCCTCGAGCACCTCGCGGCGCTCGCTGTAGATCACCTTGCGCTGGCGGTCCATCACGTCGTCGTACTTGAGGACGTTCTTGCGGGACTCGAAGTTCTGCGACTCGACCTGGCCCTGGGCGTTGGCGATCGCGCTGGTGACCCGCTTGTTCTCGATCGGGACGTCGTCGGGGATCTTGAGCATCGTCAGGACGCGGTCGACCCACTCGGACTTGAACAGTCGCATCAGCTCGTCCTCGAGCGACAGGTAGAACCGGGACTCGCCGGGGTCTCCCTGCCGGCCCGAGCGGCCGCGCAGCTGGTTGTCGATGCGGCGCGACTCGTGGCGCTCGGTGCCGACGACGTAGAGGCCGCCCAGGTCGCGCACCTCGTCGTGCTCGTTACCGACCTGCTCCTTGATGGTGGCGAGCATCGCGGGCCAGGCGGCCTCGTACTCGGCAGCGGTCTCACCCGCCGGCTCGAGCCCCTGCTTGCGCAGCTCGGCATCGGCCAGGAACTCGACCGAGCCGCCGAGCATGATGTCGGTACCGCGACCGGCCATGTTGGTGGCGACGGTGACCGCGCCCTTGTGACCGGCCATCGCGACGATCTTGGCCTCGTCGGCGTGCACCTTGGCGTTGAGGACGGAGTGCGGGATGCCCTTGGCCTTGAGCTTGTCGGACAGGTGCTGGGACTTCTCGACCGACACCGTGCCGACCAGCACGGGCTGGCCCTTCGCGTGCCGCTCGGCGATGTCGTCGACGACGGCGTCGTACTTGGCCTCCTCGGTGCGGTAGACGAGGTCGGCCTGGTCCTTGCGGACCATCTCGCGGTTGGTCGGGATGGGCACGACGCCGAGGCCGTAGATCTTGTCGAACTCGGAGGCCTCGGTCATGGCCGTGCCGGTCATCCCGGAGAGCTTCTCGTAGAGGCGGAAGTAGTTCTGCAGGGTGATCGTGGCCAGCGTCTGGTACTCCTCGCGGACCGTCACCCCCTCCTTGGCCTCGATCGCCTGGTGCAGGCCGTCGTTGTAGCGACGACCGGCGAGCATGCGGCCGGTGTGCTCGTCGACGATGAGCACCTCGCCGTTCATGACGACGTACTCCTTGTCGTTGCGGAACAACGCCTTGGCCTTGATGGAGTTGTTGAGGAACGAGATGAGCGGGGTGTTGACCGACTCGTAGAGGTTGTCGATGCCGAGGTGGTCCTCGACCTTGGTGATGCCGGGCTCGAGCACCGAGATGGTGCGCTTCTTCTCGTCGACCTCGTAGTCGACGTCCTCGACGAGCGTCGCGGCGATCTTGGCGAACTCGGCGTACCACTTGACCTCGTCCTGGGTCGGGCCGCTGATGATCAGGGGGGTCCGGGCCTCGTCGATGAGGATCGAGTCGACCTCGTCGACGACGGCGAAGAAGTGACCGCGCTGGACGCACTCCTCGATCGAGCCGGCCATGTTGTCGCGCAGGTAGTCGAAGCCGAGCTCGTTGTTGGTGCCGTAGGTGATGTCGCAGTTGTAGGCCTCGCGGCGCTCGGCCGGACGCATCGACGGCAGGATCACGCCGACGCTCAGACCGAGGAAGTGGTGGATGCGCCCCATCTGCTCGGACTGGAACTTGGCGAGGTAGTCGTTGACCGTCACGACGTGGACGCCCTTGCCCGCGAGGGCGTTGAGGTAGGACGGCAGGGTCGCGACGAGGGTCTTGCCCTCACCGGTCTTCATCTCGGCGATGTTGCCGAGGTGGAGCGCCGCCCCGCCCATCACCTGGACGTCGAAGGGGCGCATGCCGGTGACGCGGCGCGAGGCCTCACGCACGGTCGCGAAGGCCTCGGGCATGATGTCGTCGAGGGTCGCCCCCTCGGCCAGCCGCTCCTTGAACTCCCCCGTCATCGCCTGGAGCTCGGCGTCGCTCATCGCCTTGAACTCGTCCTCGATGGCGTTGACCGCCTTGGCGATGGACTCGAGCTGGCGCAGGATCTTGCCTTCGCCGATGCGGAGAAGCTTGTCGATGATGGCGGGCACGTCAGTGAACTCCTGGAGTCGGGGTGCGGACCCGGGCACGGGCCGCGTTCCATCCTAACGAGCGGTGCGGCGAAGGCGTTCCTCGGCGGCCCGCCGGGTGTCATCCGGCGGCACCCGACGTCGCGGCGTGTCAACCCGCGGCGGCCGCCACCTCGACCGCGAGGTCGGGCGCCAGGTCACCGCGTCCCTCGACCACCACGTCGGTCATCCCGACCCAGCGGGCCATCCGGTGCAGCTCGGCCGCCAGCTGGCCCGCCGTGTCGGGGGGCGCCCCGTCCTCGGCGTAGGCCCCCCGGACCAGCAACCGGCCGGTCGGCCGGTCGGCCTTGAGGTCGACGCGACCCACGAGCTCGTCGCGCAGCAGGAACGGCAGCACGTAGTAGCCGTGGACCCGCTTGTCGGCTGGCGTGTAGATCTCGATGCGGTAGTGGAAGTCGAAGAGCTGCTCGGCCCGCTCGCGCTCCCAGACCACGGGGTCGAAGGGGCTGAGCAGCGCCCGGGCGGCGACGGCGCGCGGACGTCGTACGTCGCGGTGGAGGTAGGCCGGGCGCTTCCACCCCTCGATCGACACCGGCTCGAGCTCCCCGGACCCGACCATCGTGGCCACCGCCCGCGCGGTGTCGGCCGACGACATCCGGTAGTAGTCGGCCAGGCAGCGCAAGGTCGCGACCCCGTGCGACAGCGCGGCTCGTCGTACGAGGGCGAGGTGCTGCTCCTCGACCGTCAGCGCGGGGGCTGCGAGGACCGCGTCGGGCAGGACCTGCTCGGGCAGCGCGTAGCGGATCTCGAACTGGCTGTTGCGCCCGGCGATCGCCACGTCGCCGGCGGCGTAGAGGTAGTCGAGCACCCGGCGGGTGCGTGACCAGTTCCAGCCCCAGTGCTCCTTGCTGCGCGGTAGCCCGTCGTCGAGGTCGCGGGCCGTGGAGGGTCCCCGCTCTGCCAGCTCGCCCAGCAGTCGTGCCTCGAGGTCGTCGTCCTGGGGCACGAACGACCACTTGCCGCGCTTGGCGCGCTGCTCGTCGCGCCGGTGGGCCATCGCCGGCCAGAGCTCGACGGGCATGAAGGCCTGCACGTGGGCCCAGTACTCGACCAGGCGCCGCTGCTGGCGGCCCGTCGACGCCCGCTCGAGCAACCCCGTGTCGTAGGGCCCCATGCGCGAGTAGAGCGGCATCGTGTGGGCGCGCGCCAGCACGTTGACCGAGTCGACCTGCAGCACCCCGGTGCGTTGCACCGTGCGGGCCAGCGTGCGCATGGTCGGCGGGTCGTGCGGCTTGTCGAGGAACCCCTGCGCCGCCAGCGCGATGCGGCGGGCCTGGGCCCTCGACAGGGTCTGGGTGCTGGGGGCCACGACGTCGGTTCTACCTGATGACCCGGACGGTTCCGGGTGGTTGGTGCTGGTCCGGTGGCGGGGCTCTTGCTGCTTGGACGTCGGTCCCGGTCGTCACCGGGTCCTGGTCCCCACCCGGTCTCTGACCTCACCGGGTCTCGGTCCTCACCGGGTGTCGGTCCTCACCGGGTGTCGGTGCGTCGGGTCGTCCCGGTCTCACCGGGACGTTGAGGCCCTGACTGGGCTGCTGAAATTTCAGCGGCCCAGTCCGGGGTTCAGCGTCCCAATGCAAACCACTGTGACCTCTGGGGCACGTGAGGATCGGGCGGCCGCGCCAGCGGCGGCGCGCCGAGCCTGCGAGGCGTCGCCGACAGCGCGCCGGGAGTCGATCGCGAGAGGCTCGGGGTCAAGGACCGCCGAAGGCGGCCGCGCAGCGGCGCGAAGCGTCCTTGACGCCGAGACGCGATCGACTACGCGCGTGGCCGCCCGACCCGGACCCCGCGAGACCCGGTGTGAGTTGGCCACACCGGTGCGGCCTGGTGTGGTCTCGAGACGGTCGCGGGCGACCTCCTCGACCACCGTCGGCCGCCGTGGGGTCAGGGGAGCTCGAGCAGGTTCTCGCGAACGGCGTACATGACGGCCTCCATGCGGGAGTGCAGCTGGAGCTTCTCGAGCATGTTGCGCACGTGGTTCTTGACGGTGTTCTCGCTGATGAACAACCGCGCCGCGATCTCCTTGTTGCTGTGGCCCTGCGCGACCAGCCGCAGCACGTCGAGCTCGCGCTCGGTCAGGCGCAGGGCCGGACCGTTGTCGCGCTCGGGTCGCGACATCTGCTTGAACTCGTCGATCAGCTTGATCGCCATGGAAGGACTGATCAGCGACTGGCCGTCGGCCACGACGCGGATCGCCTGGGCGACCTCCTCGATGGAGGAGTCCTTCAGGAGGTAGCCGGAGGCGCCGCTCTTGACCGCCTCGTAGAGGTCGGCCTCCTCGTCGGAGACGGTGAGCATGATGATCTTGGCCGACGGCACGCTCTGCTTGATGGCCAGGCAGGCCTCGATGCCGGACTTCTTGGGCATCCGCACGTCGAGCAGGACCACGTCGGGGGCGGCGGTCTCGGCCAGGGCGGTGCCCTCGACGCCGTCACCGGCCTCACCCACGACCTCGAGGCCGGGCTCGACGGCCAGCAGCATCGTCAGGCCGCGCCGGAAGAGCTGCTGGTCGTCGACCACCAACACCCGGATCGGCTCGCGCTCGGCCTGGCCCTGTCCTGCTGCGTCTGGCACGAGCCGATCATGTCACGCCGCCCGGGCCGGGCGCGGAGACTGCTGGACAACCGCGCGGCGAGCGCGCTCGTGTCCAGCAGCCTC
>CALRVO020000277.1:0-5710 GCA_943371595.1 Sphingomonas paucimobilis | reverse complement strand
AGGGCAACCCCGAGGAGCCGGGCACCTACGGCTACATCCTCAACGAGGCCCACCCGCTCATCGCGGCCTTCGGTGGCATGTTCCTGCTGATGATCTTCCTCGACTTCATCTTCGACGAGGACAAGGACCTGCACTGGATCGGGCCGATCGAGCGCGGACTGTCCAAGGCGGCCGCCTTCCCGGCGATCACGCCCCTGGTGGCGCTCGTCTGGCTGTTCACCTTCTCGAGGATCTTCCCCGAGGAGGCGGAGGACATCGTGGTGGCCGGGATCTTCGGGATGATCCTCTACCTCCTGGTCAACGGCCTCGGTGACTTCTTCGACGGCGGCCTGGCCGACGCCGAGGAGGACGCAGACGCCGACGGCCCGAGGACCGCAGGGGTGGGTTCGGCGGTGGCCGCCACTGGCAAGGCGGCGTTCTCGCTGTTCCTCTACCTCGAGCTGCTCGACGCCAGCTTCAGCTTCGACGGCGTCATCGGGGCGTTCGCGATCACCTCCGACCCGATCATCATCGCGCTCGGGCTCGGCGTCGGTGCGTTCTACGTCCGGTCGATCACGATCTACCTCGTCCACCAGGGCACCCTGAGCGAGTACGTCTACCTCGAGCACGGCGCCCACTGGGCGATCGGGGCCCTCGCGCTGCTGCTGTTCATCAGCGTCGGTCCCGAGATCCCCGAGGTGGTCACCGGTCTGATCGGGGTGGCGTTCATCCTGCTGGCCCTGGGCTCGAGCTTCCGCTACAACAAGGTGCACCGCGACGAGGAGCACGTCGTCCACGTCTGAGTCGCCTGCACGCCGTCACCGGCCCGTCGTCCTCCGGGGCGACGGGCCGGTGACGTCTCCGCTGTTGCCCCGCTCGTACGATGACGGCGTGCCGAGCCGTCCTCCCGAGTCGCAGCGTGAGGCGACCCGGGCCGCGCTCGACCAGCTGATGCTCGACTTCCAGCACCTCGACAGCTCCCAGCGCACCCTGCGCGGCATGGTCGAGAGCTTCCAGGCCTACCTGCCCGAGCGGGCGGCGTCCTCCGGGCTGGTGCCGCGGTTCCGCGTCCTCGACCAGGAGGCCGACAAGCTGATCGGTGACTACCTCGACACGCTCGACAAGCACCCGTTCGACGAGACCCTCGACCAGCGGGCGCTCGGGTCGGCCCACCGCGCCTACGCCGAGGTCGGACCCCGCCTCGCCAAGCACGCCGACGCCCTCGACCAGGTCGTCCTCGACTACGACGGCGAGCTGACCCGGATCGGCCGGCAGGTCCAGCGCGGTCGCGACCTCAAGGACGCCGCCACCGCGCGCACCCGGCGGGTGGCCACAGCGGCGGCGACCCTGCGCGAGACCGGGCTCGAGGTGCCCGAGCTCAACGACCTCCTCGCTCGCACCCGCGCGGCCGCCCTCGCCGCCAGCGAGTGGCAGCCGGCGTCGGGCTTCGGGGTGCTCGAGCAGGCCGCCGCCGAGCTCGAGGGTCTCGCCACGGCCGCCGAGAGCCTCGCCGCCGACTACCCGCAGCGCGTCGCCAAGGCGCGCACCCGCCGTACGTCGCTGCGCACCGCGCTCGAGGCCGTCGAGTCACGGCTCGACCGGATGCCCGGCGACCTCGCGGTGCTGCGTCGCGAGTTCAGCCTCGGCAACTGGCGCGACCTCGAGTCCGGCGAGAGGGTCGTGCGCGAGCAGGTCGAGCTCGCCCGCACCAAGCTGCGCGACTTCGACCGGCTGGTCGAGGCCGGCGCCGACTGGTCCCTGCCCCTGCGGCTGCTCGACGAGGCCCGCGCGGCCCTCGACGTCGCCAAGGCCCAGGTCGGCGCCCCCGCCGAGCGCATCACCGCCCTGCGCGAGGTCAAGGCCGACCCCGAGGAGCTGATGCGCAAGGTGCGCTTCCGGCTGCGCGACGCGCAGCTCCTGGTCACCAACACGCCCAAGCCCGGCCGTGAGGCGGTCGCCCGCGAGCTCGACGCGCTCGCCCGGCGCCTCGACGGGCTGCGCTCGGGGCTGCAGGGCGCCCACCCCGACTACTGGGCGCTGCTGCAGGAGGCCGACCGCATCACGGACGCGGTCAAGGCGCAGGTCGAGCGCTACCGCGGGATGTAGGCCCACGGTGGTCGAGGAGGCCGCCCCACGGTGGTCGAGGAGGCCGCTCCACGGTGGTCGAGGAGGCCGCCCGCGGCCGTCTCGAGACCACACCAGCCGCACCTCCGCTCCCAACCCGCTCCCAACCCGCTCCCGGCCCGCTCCCGACCCGCTCCGGGTCTCGCGGGGTCGGGGTCGGTGGGCACCGACCGGCGAGGATCGTCGGCACCTGGGCGGGGGCGATCCTCGCCGGTCACGTAGCCGACACGGTCGTGAGGTCGATCTGCGGTCTCGACGTGCCTGGTACGTCGAGATCACAGATCAGCAGGCCGAACCGCCCGATTCCCAGGGTCGAGGCAGTACCGGTGTGGTCGGACGCTTGACGAGACCTACAGCGTGACGCCGTAGTTGCTGATGATGCCCTGCAGGCCGGAGGCGTAGCCCTGGCCGATCGCGCGGAACTTCCACTCCGCGCCGTTGCGGTAGAGCTCGCCGAAGACCATGGCGGTCTCGGTGGAGGCGTCCTCGGAGAGGTCGTAGCGGGCCAGCTCGGCGTCGTTGCTGGTGTCGATGACGCGGATGTAGGCGTTCTTGACCTGCCCGAAGCTCTGGCCGCGGCTGTCGGCGTCGTGGATGGTGACGTTGAAGACGACCTTGTCGGTCTGCGGGGTCAGCTGCGAGAGGTCGACCTCGATGCTCTCGTCGTCACCGGCAGCGGCGCCGTCGCGGATGTCGCCCTTGTGGCGCACGGTGCCCTCGGGGGAGGTCAGGTTGTTGTAGAAGATGAAGTGCTGGTCGGAGAGCACCTTGTCGCCCTCGCCGCAGACCAGGGCCGTGGCGTCGAGGTCGAAGTCGGCACCGTCGGTGGTGCGGGCGTCCCACCCGAGGCCCACGCGCACCGACTGCAGCGACGGGGCCATCTTGGTGAGGCTGACGTTGCCACCCTTGGACAGCGAGACGGGCATGTTTTCTCCTCCGCGATCGGGGGCGACCGGACGGCCCCTGTTGGAGCGCAGGCTACTCGCCGGGGGTTTAGCCGAAACCTGGCCGACCTATCCTTTCCCGGACCGACGGATGCGTCCCCTGCGCGGCCGACCCCTCACGAGAACCGGACGACAGTGCGACAGTTCCACTTCCTCGACAAGGCCGACCGGGCCACCCTGTTCCACCGGGAGCCCGCCGACCTCGGTCGCGACGACCCGCTCGAGCTGCTGGCCCACGGCCTCGGCGCGACGCTCTACATCCCCGCCACGCGCGAGGACCTCGCTGCCGACGTGCTGCGGGTCGCCGCGCTCGGCGCCACCAGCTGCGTGGTCTGCCTCGAGGACGCGATCCCCGACAGCGCCGTCGAGTACGCCGTCACCCACGTCGCCGAGGAGCTCGCCCTGCTCCACGGCCGTGCCGACCTGCCGCTGCTCTTCGTGCGGGTCCGCACGCCCGACCAGCCCGGCCGGCTCGCCGGCCTGATGGGGGAGTCGGCCGGCGTGATCGACGGCTTCGTGCTGCCGAAGTTCTCCACGACCTCGGGCCCCGACTTCCTCGACGCCGTCGCCGACTGCGAGTCGACCGTCGGCCGCCGGCTCATGGTCATGCCGGTCATCGAGACGCCCGAGGTGATGTATCGCGAGACCCGCGTCGACGAGCTGCTCGGCATGCGTGCGCTGCTCGCCAAGTACGCCGAGCGGGTGCTGGCCGTGCGCATCGGTGCGACCGACATGGCGTCGGTCTTCGCGCTGCGACGCCCCCGTGACCTGACGATCTACGACGTGCGGTTGATCGCGGGGGCGGTGGCCGACGTCGTCAACGTCCTGGGCCGGCCCGGTGGCCACGCGATCACCGGCCCTGTGTGGGAGTACTTCACCGCGCCCGACCGGCTCTTCAAGCCGCTGCTGCGCGAGACGCCGTTCGCGCGCAGCGACGACCGTGAGCTCCGCGCGCGGCTGCTGGCCCGCGACCTCGACGGACTGATCCGCGAGGTGCTGCTCGACCGCGCCAACGGCCTGATCGGCAAGACCGTGATCCACCCCAGCCACGTGCCCGTGGTGCACGCGCTGGCCGTCGTCTCCCACGAGGAGTACGACGACGCCCTCGGCGTGCTGTCGGCCAAGCAGGACGGCGGCGGGGTCGCGCGGTCGTCCTACCGCAACAAGATGAACGAGGCCAACCCCCACCACGCCTGGGCCCAGCAGCTGCTGCTGCGCGCCGAGGTCTTCGGGGTCGCTGCGCCCGACGTGACCTTCGTCGACCTGCTGGCGGCGACGACCAGCGCCGACAGGGCGTCCCTGTGAGCGAGGTCGGCACCGTGTGGACTGGTGACTGGGTCTGCGAGCACGCTGGTGTCGAGCTCGTCTCGCGGCGCGACGGCGCACCGGTCACCGACCTTGTCGGGCTCGCCGTACGCCGCAACCCCAAGCGGGTGCACCTGGTCGTCAGCGCCGTGCTCGCCAAGCACGTGCCGGTCGCACCGTCGGTCGCTCGCCGCCACGGCTCCGACCTCGGCGCCCTCGTCGAGGACGCGCTGGGCGGGGCCCGGGCCGAGCTCGTGCTCGGCTACGCCGAGACGGCGACCGGCCTCGGCCACCTGGTCGCCGACCGCCTCGGGACGACGGCGATCCACTCGACCCGACGTCCCGGTTGGTCGGCGCTGAGCTTCGAGGAGGAGCACAGCCACGCCACCACCCACCGGCTCCAGCCGCGCGACCCCGACCTGCTGCAGGGTGACGGACCCCTGGTGCTGGTCGACGACGAGCTGACCACCGGTCGCACCATCCTCAACACCGTCCGTGAGCTGCACGCGATCTCGCCACGGCCGGCCTACGTGGTCGCCGCCCTCGTCGACCTGCGCTCCGACGCCGCTCGCGCCACCGCCGCCGAGGTGGCGGCCGAGCTCGGCACGTCGATCACCTTCGTCGCGCTCCTCGAGGGCGAGGTGCGCACCCTGCGCGACCCCGACGACGAGGTCCGCGCGGCCGTGGCCGACGACACCCCGCTCACGTCGACCGGCCCCGAGCGCGCGACCGAGGTGGCCACGACCTCCGCCTGGCCCGGGGGAGTCCCCGACGGCGGGCGCCACGGTCTCGGCCCGGCCGACGCCGCCGGCTTCGAGTCCGCGGTCAGCGACCTGGCCGCCGAGGTGGGCGACCTGGTCAGCGGTGCCGAGAGGGTCCACGTGCTCGGCACCGAGGAGCTCATGTACCTCCCGCACCGCATCGCCGAGGCGCTCGAGGAGGCCCGACCGGCCCTGGCGGTGACGGTGTCGTCGACGACGCGGTCACCCGTCGTCGTGCGCGACGACCCGGCCTACGCGATCCGGCACGGCATCACGTTCCCCCCGCACGACGGTGCGCCTGACAGCCCCGACGACGCGCCGCGCTTCGCCTACAACCTCGAGCCCGGACGCTTCGACGCCATCGTGCTGGTGCTCGACCAGGCGACCCCGCCCGGCGGGGCCAGCCAGCTCCGCGCGGCGCTGCGGACCCTGTGCGAACGCCTCGTCGTCGTCCGGGTCGCGGAGGCCGGCGCCTGATGCCGACCCCGCTGCACGGGCCCGCGTTCGGGTCCTACCCCGCCGACGACGTCACCTGGCTGCTCAAGGACCTCAGCCACGTCGAGCTCGAGGCGCCGGTCGAGGAGCGCGAGGAGGCGA
>CALRVO020000276.1:0-5717 GCA_943371595.1 Sphingomonas paucimobilis | reverse complement strand
CGCGACCTGATCGTCGCCCTGGGTGTCTCGGAGGCCCGGATGGACCAGGGCAACCTGCGCGCCGACGTCAACCTGTCGCTGGCTCCGAAGGGCTCCGGGGTGCTCGGCACCCGTACCGAGACCAAGAACGTCAACTCGTTCCGCTCCGTCGAGCGGGCCGTGTGCTACGAGATGCAGCGCCACGCCGCGATCCTCGACGGCGGCGGCTCGATCCTGCAGGAGACGCGCCACTGGCACGAGGACACCGGCGTCACCACGTCGGGTCGCGAGAAGTCCGACGCCGACGACTACCGCTACTTCCCCGAGCCCGACCTGGTGCCCGTGGCCCCCTCGCGCGAGTGGGTCGACGAGCTGCGCGGCACCCTGCCGGAGAACCCGACCCAGAAGCGCGCGCGGCTGCAGGCCGACTGGGGCTTCACCGACCTCGAGATGCGCGACACCGTCGGGGCCGGCGCCTTCGGCCTGGTCGAGGAGACCGTCGCCGCCGGCTGTGCCCCGCAGGCCGCCCGCAAGTGGTGGCTGACCGAGCTGGCCCGCCGCGCCAACGAGTCGGGCGTCGACATCGCCGACCTCGGCGTCTCGCCGGCGACCGTCGCCGAGGTGCAGGCGCTCGTCGAGGCCGGCACCATCAACGACAAGCTCGCCCGGCAGGTCTTCGACGGCCTGCTCGCCGGCGAGGGCACTCCCGCCGAGATCGTCGCCGCCCGCGGCCTCGAGATGGTCTCCGACGAGGGCGCCCTCGGCGCCGCGGTCGACAAGGCCATCGCCGACAACCCCGACGTCGCCCAGAAGATCCGCGACGGCAAGGTCGCCGCCGCCGGTGCCCTCATCGGCGCGGTCATGAAGGAGATGCGTGGCCAGGCCGACGCCGGGCGGGTGCGCGAGCTGGTGCTCGAACGGCTCAGCTGAGGTCTCGTCGATCTGTGATCTCGACGTACGTCGTACGTCGAGATCACAGGTCGAGAGTGCGAGCGCACGACGGGCACTGCACGAACTCACCGGTTCAGCCGCCGCGGCGCAGCAGCCGGTAGACCCGGGCGGCCGTCGCGCACGGCTCGCCGACGACCAGCCCGTAGGTGAGACGGACCGTGACGACCTCCTCGACCGCACGCGCGTCCAGGTCGCGACGGGCGTCCTCGTCCCTCGCGCGTGCGTTGTCGTGGAAGGCGCGGCCGTCGAGCTCCACAAGCAGTCTGTGGTCGGGGTAGATGACGTCGCGTGCGGTGGCCCGACCGCCTGAGGTGCCAGGCGCCTGCCGCGTGCCCTCTGGCAGGCCGTGAGCGCGTTCGACGCCTCTGAGGTACTCGCGCTCGAGCACGGAGCACGCGCCGGTCGCGAGGTCCTCGAGCAGCTCCAGGAGCAGCCGCCGCCCGGGCACGCGACGGGTCGTCAGCACCGCGGTGATCTCCGCGGCCGACGTACGCCGTGTCTGCACGACGTCGGCCAGCAGGCGGAACGTGGCGAGGAGGTCCTCCCGCTGGGCGGAGGCCGCGTCGATCACCGCGTGCTCCAGCTTCATCCTGGGCGGCGCGCAACGCCAGTCGACTCGCTCGGCCAGGGCCGGTGTCCGGTGGGCACGGACGCCGGGGACCGGCTTGACGGTGCGGTCATCAGCGATCGCGACGTCGACGACCGCGCGATGTGGTGGGTCCGGCAGGGCTGAGAGGCCGGTGAGGGCGCTCGGCCAGTGGGCGTGGACGGCCACCCGCTCCCGCTGCTGGCGCGAGAGCGGACCCGTGTGGTCGACGAAGACGCCCGGGACGACGCGGACGAGCTCCTTGCGGCGCAGCATGCGTTCGAGGTCGCCGTGCGTGAAGTGCAGGGACAGCAGCTGGCGTCGGGAGACCACGCCGTCCTGGACCCACTCGAGCAGGTGCTTCAGCCCCTGGACGTCGGGCTTCGTCGCGCGCGGCACGACCAGGCCTTGCCCGGCGGCCCGCCGGGGAAACGGCGGCCCTCGCCGGCTGTGGACAAGCTCGAACTGTGATCTCGACGCACGTCGTACGTCGAGATCATAGATCGAGCTCAGCCGAGCTGGGTCTTCACCACCTTGCCCATCGCGTTGCGCGGCAGCGCGTCGACCACCACGACCTGGCGCGGGCGCTTGTGCCACGACAGCCGCGAGCCGACGAGCCCGACGAGCTCGGCCTCGAGGCCGACGGAGGCGGAGCCCACGACGTAGGCGACGATCCGCTGGCCGAGGTCGGGGTCGGGCACCCCCACCACCGCGACCTCGTCGACGGCCGGGTGCTCGAGCAGGACCGCCTCGACCTCGCCCGCGCCGACGCGGTAGCCGCCGGACTTGATCAGGTCGGTCGACTCACGGCCCACGATGCGGTGCCACCCGTCGTCGACGACGGCGAGGTCGCCGGTGGCGAACCAGCCGTCCGCGTCGAGGTCGGGGGTGGGGCGGCCCAGGTAGCCGCCCATCACCGACGGCCCGCGCACCTCGAGCCGCCCCATGCCCTCGGCGTCGGCGGCGACGACTCGCGTCTCGGTGGCTCCGACGGGCCGACCGACCCACCCGGCACGCGGTGGCTCGTCGACGCGCGCGCTGAGGGTGATGCCGGTCTCGGTCATGCCGTAGCGCTCCAGGGGCGCCTGCCCGGTGAGCTCCTGCAGCGCGGTGAAGGTCGTGACCGGCAGCGGCGCGCTGCCCGAGACGAGCAGCCGGGCCCGGCGCAGGGTGCGGGCTGCGTTCGGCGAGCCGACGACCCGGTGCCAGACCGTCGGGACGCCGAAGTAGATCGAGCCGGCCGCGGCGGCGTACGCCTCGGGGGAGGGACGGACCGTGTGGACCAGGGGCGAGCCGACCCGCAACGGCCCGAGCAGACCGAGCACCAGGCCGTGCAGGTGGAAGAGCGGCAGCCCGTGGACGAGCACGTCGTCGGGGGTCCAGGCCCAGGCCTCGGCCAGGCCGTCGAGGCAGGCAGCCAGGGACCGCCCGGTGTGGGGCACGCCCTTGGGCAGCCCGGTGGTGCCGGAGGTGTAGAGCACGAGCGCGGTCGCGTCGGGGTCGGGCGCCCCCGCCAGGACGTCGTACGACGCAGTGCGGGTCGGGACGGGCGGCAACCCTCCGCCCAGCTCGACGGGGCCGACCCACGCCGCCGCGCCGGAGTCGCGCAGCAGGTGCTCACGCTCTACGGGGCCGCTGTCGGGCGGCACGGGCACGACGGGCACACCGGCGAGCAGCCCGCCCACCACCGCGACGGCGGTCTCGACCGAGGCGGTGGCGTGCACCGCGACCGGCCCGCCCACCTCGCGCAGTCCACCGGCGAGCGCGCCGGCCGCGGCGAGCAGCGCGTCGCGCGTCAGCGTGGTGTCCCCGATCGTGACGGCGGGCCGGTCGCGGGCGGTCTGGTCGAGGAGGGCGCGCAGCACCCCGGCACTCTCGCACGGTGGGCGCGACTAACCCGGTGCGGTCCGCCCGGGTTAGGCTCCGCCCGAATCATTCATCACGCCCGTGGTGGGGAAAGCCGGTCCGAGTCCGGCGCTGACCCGCAACCGTAGGTGGACGTCCCAGCTCAGCCAGGGGGACGCCACGAGCCGGAGCACCCGCCACGACGCGTCTCACCGCATCGCTGTCGTGGAAAACAGCGGGTGACCTTGGACAGCCGTCGGCTGTGGGCTCCCGTTGTGTGCAGCGGGAAGGAACCCATGAACACCCGTTCCGCCCTTGCCGGGCTCTCGGCCCTGGCCGTCACCTCAGGCCTCCTCCTCGGGTCGCCGGCCTCGGCCGACCCCTCGCCCTCCAGCGCGTCGGGAGCCTCGTGGCTCCAGGCCGACCTCGACAAGAACGGCCTGTTCCAGTACTCGTTCGGCGGTGCCGACGCCGGGCTCAACATCGACGCCGGCTTCGCGCTCCTCGAGGCGGGCGACACCGAGTCAGCGGCGGCCCAGCGCGTCCGGCTGGCCCCCGAGACCGATGGCTACATCGCAGGCGACGCCTTCGGCGACGAGGGCTCCACCTACGCCAACGCCGTCGCCAAGCTCCTGGCCTTCGTGGTGGCCAGCGGTGGCGACCCGACCTCCTACGACGGCAAGAACCTGGTGACCCGGCTCGAGGCCCAGGTCGGCGACGGCGCGGACGGCACGACCCTCGGCGAGATCTTCGACACCAGCGAGTTCGGCAACAACACCAACATCCTCGGCCAGGCCTTCGCCGCGCAGGGGCTGAGCGCGGTCGACAGCCCCGCGGCTGCTGCGGTGACCGACCACCTGTTGGCCCAGCAGTGCGCGGACGGCCACTTCCCGCTCGCGTTCCGCACGACCGCGTCCGACTCCTGCAACGGAGACGCCAACCCCGACATCGCGGCTCTCGTCGTGGTGGCGCTCCGTGACCAGGTGGAGGACCCGGCCGTCGCCGGCGCGATCCGCAAGGCGGCGGCGTTCATCTCCTCCCGGCAGGCCGCTGACGGCTCGGTCGGCGGCACCCCGCCGACCGACGCCCCCAACGCCAACACCACCGGGCTCTCGGCCTGGGCCCTCGGCGAGGCGTGCGTGCTCGACGACGCCTACCGCGCCGCGGCCTGGACCCGCGCCCTGCAGGTCGACGACCAGCCGGCCGCCCCGTTGGCCGACGAGGGCGCCATCGCCTACGACCCGGCCACCCTCACCCGTGACGAGGCCGACGGCATCCAGGACAACGAGCGCGACCAGTACCGCCGCGCGACCGCCCAGGCCACCAACGGACTTGCGTACGACGCCTCGGCGGCCCCCACCCTGACCGTGACGGGCCCCGGGTCCGACTACGTCAAGGGTGGCAGCAAGGTGACGCTGCGGGTCAGCGGGATCGCGGCCGGTGACGCTCCCTGCCTGACGACCCCGACCGGTGCGGTCCTGCTCAGCGACGACGCCGCCACCGCCTCGGCGACCGTCACCGTCCCGAAGGCCACCGGCCCGGTGCGCTTCGGCGCGACCACTGGCCCCGGTCTGCGCACGACCACCGTCAAGGTGCTCGGGGCCAAGGCGATCCCGGTCTCGACCGCCAAGCAGGTCCGCCGAGGCCGCTACCTCCGGGTCGAGCTGCGCGGCCTCGCCGCGCGCGAGGACGTGCGCGTCTTCTTCGCCGGCACCCAGGTCACGAAGCGGGTCGCCGGCACCAACGGCAGGCTCGTCGTCCGCTTCAAGGTGCGCAAGGGCATCGCCCTCGGCGCCAAGAGAGTCCGCGTGGTCGGCGAGTTCGGCGACCGCGTCGGCAGCAAGTCCGTCCGGGTCCTGCGCGCCCGATGAGGTCATTCCTCCGACCGGTGACCGCGGCCTGCCTGGCCGCGGTCACCGGCTTCGCCACAGTCGTCCTGACCCTCGGTGGGGCCCCGGCCGCCCAGGCGGCCGCCTGCTCGGGATCGACAGGCGTCACCGTCGTCACCGACTTCAACTCGCTCGGCGGCGGCGTCCAGGGCGCCTGCGTCGCTGACGGTGGCGGCAAGGCCGCCTCGTCGCTGTTCCCGTCCGCGGGCTTCCCGCTGACCTACGCCCAGCGCCAGCCGGGCTTCGTGTGCCGGGTCTCCGCGGTCCCGCAGTCCGACCCGTGTGTCAACACCTCGCCGGCCGACGCCTACTGGGCCCTGTGGTGGTCCGACGGCAAGAACGGCAGGTGGACCTACTCCAGCCTGGGCGTCGGCTCCTTGAATGTGCCCGACGGCGGCTACGTCGCGTTCTCGTGGGACGACGTGGGCGGTGACGCCCCGCCGTCGTACACCCCGGCCGCGCACGCG
>CALRVO020000275.1:0-5723 GCA_943371595.1 Sphingomonas paucimobilis | reverse complement strand
CCAGGTCTCCTTCACCTCCTCGGTGACCGACCCCGGCACGTCCACGGTGACCCGTGAGACCTACGCCGCCCGCACGATGCCGCGCACCGTGCAGGACGTCCTCGGCCGGATCCGCGAGATCCCCGGCTCCGACGCCTCGGCCAGCCTGGTCGACGGGCGCCTCGACGTGGCCGTCGACGTCTCGCGCGCCAGCACCACCGAGGCCCTCGCGCTCGGCAACCCCGGCACCCTCGGCGCCCTCGTCGGCCTCACGGGCCTGCAGTCCAGGGACCCCGACGTCCCCGGCACCGCCAAGGCCACCGCGACGGGCGCCACCTTCGACGTAGGCTTCGGCATCGACACCGGCACCCCCGCCGCCGGGGAGGACCGCCAGACCTACCTGCTGCCCCGCGACGCCTCGCTCGTCCGCGTCGCCGGTCTGTCCGCGACCACCGACACCCAGGTCGCCGGCCTCGCGGCCCGCATCGGGTTCCTCGAGGTCACCGCCGACCTCACCGAGCTCACGCTGGGCACGGCCGGCGCCGCTCCCGCAGTCACCCTCGACCGGGTCCCGCCGGCCGGCCAGGCGGTCACCGCACCCCTCGCGATCACCGACCTCTTCACGGAGGACGGCGGGCTCGACCCCGACCAGCTCGGCCTCACCTCGGCGGTCACCGCCTCGATCGGGTTCCGCGCCGCCGAGGAGCCGCTCTCGGGCACGACGTACGCGACCGGTCAGCCGGGCGGCGCCACCGGGACGGCCCGCGTCAGCTGGGGGCCGCGTGGGCTCCCGACCGCCACCTTCGACGCGGGCTACGCCCCCCTGCGCGTGTTCGACCCGGTCCCCGCCCAGTTCCTCACCGGCACCGCCCGCGTCACCGCAGGCACCCCGGACCGGGTCGCGCTCGAGATCACCTCGTTGCCGCAGGGCCAGACCCTCTACGAGGCGCTCAACGCCGCACGCCCCGACACCACCGCCACCCCGGTCGTCAACACCCAGGTCGCCCGGCGCCTGGTCGCCGACGGCCTCGGCTGCCAGAACGTCGAGATCCTCTCGGCCGACACCCTCACCTGCACCGGCCTGGCGCCCAACGACTCGACGCCCCTCACCGACGGGCAGACCGTGCAGGCCATCGTGCTCGGCGACCCCTTCGCCCTGCGGGACTCGGTCATCGACGGCCTCTCGACCAGCCTCTCGGAGTTCGACCGCCTCGACGGCGACAACGTGAGCGACGGGCTGGCCTTCGACCAGTACACCTCGACCCTGCCGCTGGTCGACCTCACCCCCGCCCAGCTCGCCGTCGAGCGCGAGGCCCTGCGGCAGGGGCTGGCCACCATCGCCGCGACCGCCACCGCCGACGAGCGCAACGGCACCACGTCGGCCACCGCGGCCCACGTGTCGAGCGCCCAGGAGATGGCCGCCGCCGTCGGTGGCATGGTCAAGGTCAGCGGTACGGCGGACGCCTACCGTCCCACCCTCGCCTTCACCCTCGGCGGCAACGACCTGGGCGTGCGGCTGGCTGCCCGCGCCCCGGCCGGCACGACCCTGCCCGCTCCCCTGCGCTTCGACGACCTCGGCGCAGCGGCCGCGGGCGCCACGCCCGCCCGCCCCGGTCGGGGACAGGTCGTGAGCACCGCCACCCCCGGCGTCGGCGTCGTGTCGACCACGACCCTCGCCGTCCGCGTCGACCGGGTGACCGCCCGGCCCGCCGTCGCCGACGCGACCGCCACCGACTCGACCGCCACCCTGTCCAGCGGGGGGGCTCCTCTCGCCGGCCGGCTGCGCGCCGGGGTCGGCGAGCTCGACGTCCAGGCGGGCGGCAGCTCGGCCGACCTGGGCGTGCGCGTGGTCACCGACTACGCACCGGACGGCACGGTGGGCGGCCGGCTCGAGACACGTCGTACCAACGCGCGCAACGGTGATGCGGCCGTCGCCGCGCTCACCGTCGCCCCCGGCGACGTCATCTCCTACCGAGGCGCTGCGACCGACTCCTCGGGCGGCGAGGGTGCCGCGCTGCCGGTGCGCGACGCCATGAAGGTCGCCTACCTCGCCGAGGGCCTCGACGGCCTGGTCGTCGCGCTGGGCTCCGCGATGGACGGCGCCGCGCCCCGCAACCTCGGCCCCGACGGCGCCCCGGTCTCGGCCCCCCTCATCGGCACCGACCTCGACGCCGGTGCCGACGTGCCGGAGATCCTGGCCGGCCTCACCTCGACGTTGCGGACCCGCCTGGCCGCTTCCGGGGTGGCCGACGCGACCACGAGCACCGTGCTCGCCACGGAGGTGCAGAAGGCGTTCACGGGTGCCATCACCGCGACCTCGGCGACGTTGATGGCCCCCGACCCCGTGGTGGTCACCGTGCGTTGCGGCACCGCGAACGGCGCCTGCCAGCCCTGCCCGGCCCCCACCAACCCGCCCAGCACGACCCCGTGCGCGACCGACTCCGCGACCGGGTGGGACACCGTCACCGTCACGACCACGCTGCGCGGCAAGTCCAAGCCCGGCACCAAGCCCTTCGACACCGGTCTGCCCGGGCTGGAGCTGCGCTCCGACAAGCCGGTGACGACGAGGACCAGCTGGACGCTCCCGATCACCCTGCAGCTGCAGCGCGGCGTAGGTCCTCAGGTCGTCGTCGGCCCGACCGACACGCTGTCGCTGGAGGTCGAGGCGGAGATGCCGGAGACGATGGACGCGATCGTCGGCTACCTGCCTGCGACCCTCACCCCGACCGCCACCGGCGGCTCGCTCGACACGACGATCGAGATCACCCCGACCGCGACGACGCCGACCGCCTACAGCCTCTTCGACCTCTACGACGGCGCGCTGACGACCACGCCCAGCTTCAGCGGGGGCGGCGACCAGGGGCTCGAGCTCGGCTTCGACACCACCGACGAGGACGGCGCCCTGGCCAACGGCGTCTTCGGCCTGCGCGGCACCATCGACATCCCCTGGAGCCCGACCGGCGGGTTCGAGGCGGACTCCCAGGGCGACGCGACCGAGATCAGCTACAACGACGTCGCGCTCGACATGGGCGGCGTCGTCGACGCGGTGGCGACCCCGTTCGCCGTCATCGACCCCTACCTGGCCCCGGTGCGCGACGTCGTCGACGTGCTGCGCAGCCCGATCCCGGTCGTGTCCGACCTCTCCGAGCTCGCCGGGGGCGACGAGGTCTCGCTGCTGAGCCTGCTCGGCACCCTGGCGGCGGCCACCAAGAAGCCGCAGCTCGAGCTCGCCGAGCGGGTGGTCAACCTCGTGGGAGGCGTCACCGACGTCCTCAACGCCGTGGCCAAGCTCAAGAGCGACGACGACTCGGGCTTCGTCCCGATCGAGACCCTGGCCGAGGCGGGCGCCGTGCTCTCCCTCGACCCCTCGGACGTCGCGCTCTACAGCAAGTGCACCGAGGCGATCACCACCACGACGACCAAGCCCGGCACCGGTGGCACGACCCCCACGACGACCGTGGTCAAGAAGGCCCCCCAGCCCTGCGCCGACGACGAGGACCTCGCCGCCGACGACAAGGCGGCGCAGGGCGCACCCGGGCAGACGACGCAGGAGAACCGCCTCGGCGATCGCCGGACCAAGACCAACGTCGCCACCAGGACCCGCGACGTCACCGGGTCCCTGCCCGGCTTCTCCCTGCCGTTCCTCGCCGACCCGGACCAGCTGATGGACGTCCTCACCGGCGAGGGCGAGGCGTCGTACTTCCGCCTCGACCTCGGCACCCTCAAGGCCCAGGTGGCCTACCACCAGTCCTTCGGGCCGATCATGGCCGGCCCCGTCCCGATCAAGCCGTTCGTCGGCGGGTCGATCTCCGTCGAGGGGCGCCTGGCCCTCGGCTTCGACTCCTACGCCCAGACCCTGGCGGCGCGCTCGGTGACCCCCGGCGACGTCGACGCCCTGCGCGCGGCCTACGGGGCCTTCGACGGCGGAAGCGTGATCCGGGAGGGCTTCTACCTCGACGACCTCGACGGCGACGGGGTCGACGTGCCCGAGATCAAGGTGGTCACCACCCTCGAGGCGGGCGCCGGCGTCAGCATCGGCATCGTCACCGCCGGTCTCAAGGGCAGCGTGACCCTGACCGTCAACCTCGACATCAACGACCCCGACGACGACGGACGCCTGCGCACCGCCGAGATCCGCAGCCTCTTCTCCGGCAAGGCGGCGTGCATCTTCGACGCCAGCGCCGAGATCGAGGCGTCGATCTCCGTGTTCGTCGAGATCGAGCTGCTCTTCACCTCGCTCGAGTACGAGTACGAGCTGCTCAAGCTCGGCCCCTACGAGCTGTTCAAGTACGGCTGCCCCGACGTCGTCCCGACCCTGGTCGTGCGCGAGGGCACCACCCTGGTGCTCACCTCGGGTGGCCGCAGCGGCTCACGCACCAGCGGCGCACCCGACGTGTCCGACGAGTACGAGGTGCGCCAGTTCGACAAGGGCTCAGGCCGCACGGTCTACGAGATCAGCGGCTTCGGACGCGTCCAGAACGTCGAGACGCAGCGGCAGGACGACGGCACCTACGACCTCACGGTCTACCGTTCCGGGCTGTCGATGTCGTCGACCGACGTCGACCCCGACGCGTCCGCCACCGGTCTGGCCGCACGGCCGACCTTCCAGGCCGACGGCGGCGCGGGCGACGACAAGATCTCCTTCCTGGCCGGCGAGGAGTTCTCGACCGACGACCAGGGCGAGGTCGCGCTCGCCACGACCGCGTTCTCCGCCCAGGTCACCAGCCTCACGGGCGGTGCTGATGACGACACCCTCGCCACGGGTGACGGTGACGACCGCGGCATCGACGGTGGCCCCGGCACCGACAGCATCGAGACCGGCCTGGGCGACGACGTCGCGACCGGCGGCGACGGTGACGACGTCGTCGGCGGCGGCGCCGGCCGCGACGACCTCTCCGGCGGGGCCGGCAACGACCGCGTCGAGGGCGGGCCCGGCGCCGACCGCGGCGACGGCGGCGACGGCAACGACAGCCTCGTCGGCGGCCCTGGTCGCGACGTGCGCGCGGTGCTCGTCCGCGAGGCGGGCGGCACCGACGCCGACGTGGCCGACCAGGTCCGGCTCGGCTTCGACAGCGGCGACGTGCTCGTCGGCGGGCCCGGGCTCGACTCCGTCGACGGCGGCGACGGGTCCGACGTGGTCGTCGGCGGCAGCGAGAACACCCTCACCGGCCCGGCGGTCGGCACCCTGTTCACCACCGGTCGGCGTACGGCGCTGGTCCTGGACGAGGGACAGACCAACCCCGAGCCCACGACGGTCGACACCCTGACCGCCCGCGTGCCGGGCGAGTCGGCCCTCGACGCGCTCTGCGTCTCGGGCACCACCGAGAGCGGCGCCGACACGGGCGACTTCGTCACCGGCGGCGCCGAGGCCGACGTCGTCGTGGGCGGCAACGGCGTCGACACCCTCGACGGCGGGAGCGGTCCCGACGAGATCTGCGGCCGGGCCGGGGACGACGACCTGTCCGGGGACGCCGGCGGCGGCACCGTGGCCGACGAGACCACCGTCCCGGCTGCGACGACCGACGGGACGACCGACGGCACGACCGACCGGGACGTCATCCGCGGCGGCACGGGCGACGACCGCGCCGAGGGCGGGGCCGGCGACGACGTGATGTACGGCGACGACGTGACCCTCGTGCGCGGCGGCCGCCGGTACCTCGACGGCACGCTCGGCGCCGGTGCGACCGGTGACGGCAAGGACTACCTCGACGGTGGGGTCGGCGACGACGTCGTCGCGGGCGGCC
>CALRVO020000274.1:0-5724 GCA_943371595.1 Sphingomonas paucimobilis | reverse complement strand
GGTCTGGACCTCGGCGGTCGCCGGGGCGGCCACGGGCGCGGGGGTCTCGACCGGGGCAACGACGGGCGCCGGCGCGGGGGGCTCCGGGGCCTTCTCGAAGGTGACGGGGGCCGGCTCGGGCGCCGTCTGCGGCGCCGGGGCACCGGACTGGGCGGCGGCGAGCTTGGCGCGCAGGTCGTCGTTGTCGCGGGTCAGCCGAGCCAGCTCAGCCTCGACCTCGTCGAGGAACTGGTCGACCTCGCCCATGTCGTAGCCCTCACGGAGCCGGACCGGCGTGAAGCGCTTGTTGCTCACGTCCTCAGGCGTCAGCGGCATGGCTTGGCTCGATTCTTGTCGGGGTTCTTGGCGTGGTGCAGGACGGACCCGGGCGAAATCCGGGACATCTCGAGAACCCTAGCGCCTGCGTGGTGCAGGTGTGACCAGGTGTGCCTGGGGTGGCGTGCCGAACGGCGGGTCGCACCTCTCGCCGGGCCCGGCGCACCAGCCGGCCGTGGGGGCGTCACACGAGGTAGTTGAGCACCAGCCGCGAGGCGATGTAGGCGGAGATGAAGACGATCAGGAAGCTCAGGTCGAGCGCGAAGTTGCCGAGCCGCAGCGGCGGGATGACCCGGCGCAGGGCCTTGATCGGCGGGTCGGTGAACGAGTAGACCGCTTCGAGCAGGACCAGCAGGACCCCGCGGGGGCTCCAGGAGCGGGCGAAGACCTGGACCCAGTCGACGATGAAGCGGATCCACATGCAGCCGATGAACACCATGATCAGCCCGTAGAGGATCTGTGCGGCGATCAAGAGAAACGGTCCTGACTGTCGATGGGTCGGTGAGCATGGAGCCTATCGGGCACGCCCTGAACCACCCGCGGCCCGTCCCAGGGCGCAGGGCGAGCGCGGCAGGGCCGACGAGCGTCCCGGACCACGGGCCCTGAGGGACGCCAGGCGCCCGGGCCACAGGATGAGGCGACCACACGGCGCACGTCGAGGCCGGTGGGCCGCCGGGCCGGTCGGCCCCGCGAGTCCAGACCGGCGGCAGCGCTACCAGGCAACGCGGGGACGCGGCCCGAGCCCGCCGGTCACGACAAGTTCAACTCTGGTTGAAGAAGGCGCCGGCCTCGGCGAGTCGCACCTTGTCCTCGGCGGCCACCGACACGTTGGCCGGGGACAGCAGGAAGACCTTGGCCGTGATCCGCTCGATGGTGCCCCGGGTCGCGAACACCAGCCCGGCAGCGAAGTCGACCAGACGCTTGGCGTCGTTGTCGTCCATCTCGGTGAGGTTCATGATCACCGGGGTGCCGTCGCGGAAGTTCTCACCGACGACCCGGGCCTCGTTGTAGGTGCGGGGGTGGAGCGTGATGATCCGCGAGAGCTCGGCGACCGACTGGGCCGGGGGCGCGGGGACCGCCGTGGGCGCCGTACGGCGGCGCTCGGCGAGGTCGGCGACCGGCGCCGGGCGCGTCTCGGGGTCGTGCTGACGCTGCGGGCGGGTCGGGGCCCGGACCGGCTCGGTCTCCTGGGTGTGACCGTCGTAGTCGTCGTAGGCGTACTGGTCGTCGTAGCGTCCGGTGTCCTCGAGCAGGCCGAGGTATTCACCGATCCTGCGCATCGCGCCGCTCATGCCACACCACTCATCTCACTCGGTTTGCTGCTGGACTTGCTCTGGGACGTGCTGCGGGACCCGCTGCTGTGAACCTGCTCGGACACTACTTCACCGAGGGCCTCGAACCGAGGACCGCGGACCCGACGCGCACGTGTGTCGCGCCGACCCGGACGGCGTCCTCGAGGTCGCCACTCATCCCTGCCGACAGCAGGTCGGCACCGGGGTGCGCGGCGAGGAAGTCGCGACGGACGGACGCCAGACGCGCGAAGGCCGTCGCGGGGTCCTCGTCGAGGGGAGCCACGGCCATCAGCCCACGCAGGCGGAGGTGGTCGGCGTCGTCGACCGCCGCGGCGAGCGCGTCGAGGTCGGTGGGGTCGGCGCCGCTGCGGGCAGCACCCGCACCAGGCGGGTCGAGGCTCACCTGGAGCAGGACGTCGAGCGGCCGCGCCCGGTCGTGGGCACCGCGCTGCAGGCCCGCGACCAGCTTGACCCGGTCGACGGACTCGACGACGTCGGCGTAGGTCGCGACGGCCGCGGCCTTGTTGCTCTGCAGGCCCCCGATGAAGTGCCAGGTGAGCGCCAGGTCGGCGCACTCGGCGGCCTTGGCCTCGGCCTCCTGGTGGCGGTTCTCTCCCACGTGGGTGACGCCGAGGTCGGCCAGCAGCCGCACGTCGGAGGCCGGGAAGAACTTGGTGACGGCGACCAGGGTGACCCCGTCGGGGTCGCGGTCGACGTCGGCGCAGGCCGCCACGATGCGTTGCCGGGTGGCGGCCAACCTGGTCGCGAGCTCGTCGCTGCGCGTCGTCACGACGCCGCCCTCCTGCGGATGAGCCCGGCCAGCCGCCCGGAGCCGGCACCGTCGCGCCGGTAGGAGTAGAGGTCGGGCGACTCGCGGGTGCAGGCGGACACGTCGACCACGCGTACGTCGTGGGCCTCGAGCTGGGCCCGGACCCCCGCACCGAGGTCGAGGGAGGGGGTGCCCCAGGACGTGGTGGCACGCGTGGCGGGCACCCGGGCTGCGACCTCGCCCTGCAGGTCGGCCGGCACCTCGTAGCAGGCGCCGCACACGTGCGGTCCGATCCAGGCGGTGAGCTCGTCGGCCCCGAGGTCGCGCATCGCCTCGACGGTGGCCGGCACGACACCCTCGGCGACCCCGGGTCGCCCGGCGTGGGCAGCCCCGAGCACCCCGGCGACGGGGTCGGCCAGCAGCACCGGCACGCAGTCGGCGGCGCGGACCAGGAGCACCACGTCGGGCTGGTCGGTGACGATGCCGTCACCCTCGGGTCGCTGCTCCCCCGGGGTCCGCGGCGCGGCGACCTCGACGTGGCGCCCGTGCACCTGACTCAGGTCGGCGACCGCACAGCCCGGCGCGAAGTCGTCGAGGACGATCGCCAGGTTGCGCTGGGGCACCGTGCGCTCGCCGTCCTCGAAGAAGGCGAGGTTGAGGGAGTCGTAGGGCACGCCACTGACCCCGCCGTGCCGGTCGGTGAAGGCCAGCTCGACGGGGCCGAGGGTGGTGCGGTGGTGGTACAAGTCGCTCCTGGTCGCCCTACTTGAGGAAGTCGGGGATGTCGAGGTCGTCGTCGTCGAAGACCACCTGACGAGGCGGGGTGGTCGGGCGCGCGGCCTGCGCGGGCTGGGCGGGCTGCGGGGTTGCCTCGCGGCGCTGCTCGGGCGCGGCCTGCTGCTCCGCGCGGGGCTCGGGGCGGGCGGCGACCGCCGCCTTGACCTCCTCCTGGGAGACCGGGGCGGGGGCGGTGTTGCGCAGCGAGCTGCCCTCGGTACGGCGCTTGGGGGTGCCGCCGTCGAAGCCCGCGGCGATGACCGTGACCCGCACCTCGTCGCCGAGCGCGTCGTCGATGGTGGCACCGAAGATGATGTTGGCCTCGGGGTGCACGGCGTCGGCGACGAGTGCGGCGGCGTGGTTGATCTCGAACAGGCCCAGGTCGGAGCCACCGGCGATCGAGAGCAGGACGCCGTGGGCGCCGTCGATGCTCGCCTCGAGCAGAGGGCTCGAGACCGCCATCTCGGCTGCGGCGACCGCGCGGTCCTCGCCGCGGGCCGAGCCGATGCCCATCAGGGCGGAGCCGGCGTTGGCCATGACCGACTTGACGTCGGCGAAGTCGAGGTTGATCAGGCCCGGGGTGGTGATCAGGTCGGTGATGCCGGAGACACCCTGCAGCAGGACTTGGTCGGCCTGCTTGAAGGCGTCGAGGACCGAGACGTTGCGGTCGCTGATCGACAGCAGCCGGTCGTTGGGGATGACGATGAGGGTGTCGACCTCCTCGCGCAGCTGGGCGATGCCCTCGTCGGCCGAGCCCATCCGGCGGCGACCCTCGAAGGCGAACGGCCGGGTCACCACGCCGATGGTCAGGGCACCGAGCGAGCGGGCGATGCGCGCCACCACGGGCGCGCCGCCGGTGCCGGTGCCGCCACCCTCGCCGGCGGTCACGAAGACCATGTCGGCACCCTTGATGACCTCCTCGATCTCGTCGGCGTGGTCCTCGGCGGCCTGTCCCCCGACCTCGGGGTTGGCGCCGGCACCGAGGCCGCGGGTGAGCTCGCGGCCGATGTCGAGCTTGACGTCGGCGTCACTCATCAGCAGCGCCTGGGCATCGGTGTTGATCGCGATGAACTCGACGCCCTTGAGGCCGACCTCGATCATCCGGTTGACGGCGTTGACGCCACCACCGCCGATGCCCACGACCTTGATGATCGCCAGGTAGTTCTGTGCAGCAGCCACGACGGCTTCACCTCTCGAGAAGATCTGTTGGGGGGTGGGGCGGATTGCTCGGGGAAGTCGGCGTGTCCCTCAACTGTGACCCTCAACCTGAGGGTTATAGTTATGTCAACCTCGCCTTGATCACGACAGTAGGCACCCGCAGCTCCGATCCTCGGGAGACACGCCGCGTGTCGGTCCATCGGTCGAGCAGGTCGCGCCCACGGTGGTCGAGGAGGTCGCCCGCGACCGTCGCGAGACCACACCAGCCGCACCTGCGCTCCCAACCCACCCCGGGTCTCGGGTGGTCCGGGTGGGGCGGCCGCGCGCGTAGTCGATCGCGTCTCGGCGTCAAGGACACTTCGCGCCGCTGCGCGGCCGCCTGCGGCGGTCCTTGACCCCGAGCCTCTCGCGATCGACTCACGGCGCGCTGACGGCGGAGCCTCGTTCCTCGGCCCGCCGCCGCTGGCGCGGCCGCCCGACTCTCAGGCCCCAGGAGTCCCGCTGGTGTGCACCGGGACGCCGAACCTGTGACTGGGCCGCTGAAATTTCATCGGCCCAGTCAATGCTTCGACGTCCCGGTGCGACCCACGGGCCAGGTGTGACCCTCGGGTCGTCCGCGCCGACGAGGGCGCGGCTTGCCGCTGCCCTCGTGCGCCATCACAGCATCGCGGAAGAGGCTCGCGGTCAAGGACGCCGAAGGCGCCGCGCAGCGGCGGAGCGAAGCGACGTCCTTGACGGCGAGACCCGCGATGCTAAGCGCGCGGACGACCCGAAGAGCTGACACCTCGGGCAACCCGAGACATCGGCCGAGGTGCAACCCGCGAGACCCCACGAGACCGGCGCGTCAGCCGCTGGTGGTGGGCTGCGCCGGCACCGAGACGTCGTAGACGCGGCCGGGCTGGCCGAGCAGGGCGATGAGGACCGTGGCCTTCTCCGCCGAGGAGTCGGCACTCCCCCACCGCACCACGCGCCCGTCGCGCAGCACGAGGTCGATCTCGTCGATGCTGCGCAGGTCGAGGTGGTCGACGAGCACCGAGATCTCGCGCGGCAGCGCCGCCACGACCGTCACGGCCTCGCGCAGCGCGTCCTCGTCGGTGGCCGAGACCGTGCCGGAGGTCTCGATGCGGGGCAGTCCGGACGGGGGACGACGGTAGGAGCGGAAGGGGACGCCCTCGACGTCGACGCCCTGCAGGTCGGCGCCCAGCTGGACGACGGCGACGGGCTCGCGCTCCTGGATGGTGATCAGGACGCCGTCGGGCCACTGGCGGGTGACCTCGACGCTGCGGACCCCCTGGAGGGCCCGGACGCGGAAGGTGATCGCGTCGAGGTCGACGGTGGCCAGCGGGCCCCCGGTCGGGACGTCGGCGGCGGCCTCGACGTCGGCGGCGCTGATCGTGCGGGCACCGACCACCT
>CALRVO020000273.1:0-5768 GCA_943371595.1 Sphingomonas paucimobilis | reverse complement strand
GGTCAGCGTGGTCGTGGGGTGGAATGGGGTCATGGACCCGATGACCGACGTCGAGCTGCTGCGGGCCCCGGCCCTGACCGCCGACGTGCCCTACGCCTACGCCGCCGCCACCGGCGCGCTGGTCTGGACCGCGGGCGCGTGCCCGCTCGACGACGCCGGTGACGTCGTCGACGGTGACGTCGCCGCGCAGGCCGTGGTGGTGATGGCCAACCTGGTCGGCGCGCTCGAGGCGGCGGGGTGCTCGCTGACCTCGGTGCTCAAGACCACCGTCTACGTCGCCAGCAGCGACCGGGCCGACCTCGTGGCGGCGTGGGACGTCGTGCGCGCCGCGTTCGGTGACCACGACGCGCCGAGCACCCTGCTGGGGGTCACGGTCCTGGGCTATCCCAGCCAGCTGGTCGAGGTCGAGGCGGTCGCCGTACGACGTCAGCCGGTCGCCTAGGCCCAGCCGGTCAAGACCAGCGGAAGGACACGACCATCGGGTCGATCTGGGCGCGTCGCTCGTCGAGGGTGTCGGCCCGGCTGTGCTGGAAGGTGACCCGGTAGAGGAACGGGCCACGCTGGGCGAGCCAGGTCTCCTCGCTGAGGTAGAGGTCGTCGCCGGGCGAGTAGTAGAGCGCCCGGATCCGGACCGCGCGCTGACCGTCGAGCCACGCGGTCGGCAGCAGCTCGCTGTCCTTCAGGGTGATCTCCGGGTCGTTGGCGTCGAGAGCCTCGACCGAGCTCTGCGCGGCGATCTTGAGCAGCGGGATCGAGTCGAGCCGGAAGCCCGGCTTGCTGCGGCGGATGAACACCGAGGAGAAGTAGCCCTCGTAGTCGGAGTAGTCGCGAGCGCCGACACCCTGCTTGACGATCCCGGCGTCGATCGTGCCCCAGCCCGCCGGAGCGCGCAGGGAGGCCGGTCCGAGCGCGATGCGGACGCCGGTCGCCGCCGGCACGTCGGGGTAGGACGGCTTCGGCGCCGGTCGGGGTGGCGCGGGCGGTGGGGCCACGGTCGTCGGAGTCGTGGTCGGGGCGGTGGTGGGCGCCGTGGTCGCGGTCGTCGGCTCGCTCGTCGGGTCGGTCGTGGGGTCGCTCGTGGAGCCGGAGGTCACCGCCGACGAGCCGCCGGCCTGCGGCTCGTCGTCGGAGCCGGTGACGGCCAGCGCGAGGCCGATGCCCCCGGCGACGGCGGTGACGGCGAGCACGGCACCCACCACGACCATCGCCGTACGACGGCCCCGCGGCGGGGGTGCCGGGGTCCACGGCTGCGGCGGGGGTGACCACGACGCCGCCGGAGGGGCCGCCGGCAGCGGCAGGGGAGCGGGGGTGGCGACGGGTCCGGGAGGGGTGGGGGTCGGGGTGGTCCGCCCCGGCTGTCGCCCACCGGCCGGCGTCAGCGGGACCAGCGGCGGGTGCGGGGTGGTCTGGGCCAGCCGGGCCAGCTCGCGCAGGTCGTGGCGCATGGCGCGGGCGTCGGGGTAGCGGGCGCCGGGGTCCTTGGCCATCGACCGCTGCAGCACGGCGTTGACCGCCACCGCGACCGGTGAGCCGGCGGCCACCTGGGGGACGGGCGCGTTGAGGTGGCCCATCCCGATCTCGACGTCGCTGCCGGCGTAGGGCGCTGACCCGACCAGCGAGGTGAACAGCACGCAGCCCAGGGCGTAGAGGTCTGCCGACGCGGTGGCCGGCTCACCGCGCAGCCGCTCGGGGGCGAGGTAGGCGAAGGTGCCGGCCACCGCACCGGGCGCGGTCAGGCCCGGGTCGCGGTCCTGGGCGATCCCGAAGTCGCACAGGTAGACGAAGAGCTCGGAGCTCACCTCGCGCAGCAGCACGTTGCTCGGCTTGACGTCGCGGTGCACCACACCGGCGGCGTGGGAGTCGCCGAGCGCCCAGGCGACCTGCTCGGCGATCTCGGCGGCCTGGGCGACCGGGACCGGCCCGTGGGCCCGCAGCGCGTCGGCCAGGTCGCCGCCGGCGACGTACTGGGTGGCGATGTAGAGGCAGCCGTCGTGCTCGCCGTGGTCGAGCACCTGCACGACGTGGGGGGAGTCGAGGCGGGCCAGCACCGTGGCCTCGCGCGAGAAGCGGGTGCGGTAGTCGGCCTGGCCGGCGAGCTCGGGGGAGAGCACCTTGAGGGCGACGGTGCGCCCGAGGCCGCGGTGCTCGGCCGCGAAGACGACACCCATGCCGCCGCGGCCGAGCTGGCGCACGATGCGGTAGGTGCCGAACTCCTCGCCCACCGAGGGGAAACGCGCCACGGGTCACCTCCAGGAGACAGGCCGGTGACGGCAGCCTCTCACCGTGGGGCCGGGGCGAAACGCCACCCCGCCGACGACCGCCCCGCTCGACCACCCCGCTCGACCACCCCTCGGGTCGGGAGGTGCCGGTGTGGCACGGTGGAGACGTGACCTCACCGGCCCGTCGCGAGCGCTTCGAGGAGGTCGCGGCCGAGGTGGTCGAGCCCGTCCGCCGGTTCCTGAACCGACGCACCGACCCGGCGACGGCCGACGACGTCCTGGCCGACACGCTGCTGGTCTGCTGGCGGCGCGGCGGCGAGGTGCCCGACGAGCCCCTGCCCTGGGCGTACGGCGTCGCACGCCGCTGCCTGGCCAACGCCGAGCGCGGTGCCCGCCGGCAGCAGCGGGTCGCGGGACGGGTCGCGACTGTCGACCCGCCGACGGCGAGCGTGCCCGGGCCGGGCGACGACGAGCCGGCCGCCGTCGAGGTCGTGACGCACGCGCTCACCGCGCTCCCGGCCACCGACGCCGAGCTGCTGCGCCTGTGGGCGTGGGAGCAGCTGTCGCCCGCCGAGATCGCGGTCGTCCTCGACATCACCGCCAACGCGGCCAGCATCCGGCTCCACCGCGCCCGCGAGAAGCTGCGCGCCGAGCTGCGAAAGAACGGCGTGGGTGCCGGACATGAGGAGACGACGGAGAGGAGGAAGCCATGACCGACGACACGCACGACCACGAGGACCTGCGGGCCCTGCTGCAGTCGGCCGACCCGGCGTCCTCCCTGCCGCAGGCCGACCCGACCCGGGTGGCCCGACTCCTGGAGGACACCATGACCGACGAGCTCACCGACGAGTCCCGCGCCGACGGCACCCACGACCGCAGCCGGCTGACCTGGATCGTGGCGGCCGCCGCCGCGGTCCTCATCCTCGGCGGCGTGTTCTTCGCCGTCGGCAGCGATCGGGGTGACGACGCCCCCGCCCCGAGCGCCGGCGACGCCCCCTCGAGCGAGGCCGGGGGCGAGGTCCCGCCGGTCGACGCGCCCGTGCGCTCGGTGACCGAGCTGACCGTCGCCGCCGCTGCGGCCAACGGCAAGTGCCTGGTGCCCGAGGCCGCCCCCGACGTCGTCGCCAAGCAGGAGACCGTCTTCGACGGCACCGTCGAGTCGATCAGTGGCAGCGCCGTCACGCTCGTGCCGACCCGCTTCTACGCCGGTGACCCGACCGACGTCGTCGTCGTGCAGGCCCCCGGCCAGCAGATGGACGCCCTGCTCTCGGCGGTGACCTTCGAGGAGGGCAAGCGCTACCTGGTGGCCGCGACCGACGGCCGGGTGACGCTGTGCGGCTTCAGCGCCGAGTACTCCGACTCGCTGGCCGCCGTCTACGAGCAGGCCCTCGGCTGATGACCGCGGGCGTGCTGCTGGCCGCCGGGGCCGGCTCGCGGATGGGCCGCCCCAAGGCGCTCGTCCACGACGACGACGGCGCCTCCTGGCTGCAGCGCAGCCTCGACGTGCTGCGCGAGGCCGGCTGCGACCACCTGCTGGTGGTGCTGGGTGCTGCCGCCGACCAGGCCCGGGCCCTGGTGCCCGACGACGTGCGGGTCGTGGTCGCCGACGACTGGGCCACCGGCATGGCCGCCTCGCTGGCCACCGGGCTCTCCGCCCTGCAGCACGACGACGGCGAGGTCGCCCTCGTCATGCTGGTCGACCTGCCCGACGTCGGGGCCGATGCCTGCCGCCGCGTGCTCGCGGCCGCCGACGGGCCCACGAGCCTCGCCCGCGCGTTGTACGACGGCCGGCCCGGTCACCCGGTGCTGATGGGGCGCGACCACTGGTTCCCGGCGGCCATGGCGGTCGAGGGCGACGAGGGCGCCAAGGACTACCTGCGGGCGCACGACTGCGTGCTGGTGGAGTGCGGCGACCTCGCGACGGGTCACGACGTGGACCGGCCAACCTCCGGCCAACAGCCCCCTGCCTAACCTGGGGCCCGTGCAGACACCGTCGTCGCCCGCTGACATCGCCGAGCGCCTCGGCGCGACCGGTTACCTCTGCGACGACGACCTCGCCACGGTCGCGTTCCTCGGCCTGGCGATGCAGCGCCCGCTGCTGCTCGAGGGCGAGCCCGGCACCGGCAAGACCGCGCTGGCGGAGGCCCTCGCCGCCGCGCTCGACGTACCCCTGGTGCGCCTGCAGTGCTACGAGGGCATCGATGCGACCCAGGCGCTCTACGACTGGGACTTCCCGCGCCAGGTCCTGCACCTGCGCGCGCTCGAGGCCACCGGCGGGGTCGGGGCCGACGGGCTCGAGGAGGCCGAGAAGAGCCTCTACGACGAGCGCTTCCTGCTCGCTCGGCCCGTGCTCACCGCGCTGCAGCAGAGCCCGGCCGTGCTGCTGGTCGACGAGATCGACCGCGCCGACGACGAGTTCGAGGCCTTCCTGCTCGAGGTGCTGTCGACCTACCAGGTGAGCATCCCCGAGCTCGGCACCGTCGCCGCCGCGACGCCGCCGGTCGTCGTGCTCACCTCCAACCGCACCCGCGAGCTCCACGACGCGCTCAAGCGGCGCTGCCTCTACCACTGGATCGACCACCCGGGCCTCGAGCGCGAGGTCGCGATCGTCCGCTCGCGCGCTCCCGAGGTGTCGGCCGCGCTGGCCGAGCAGGTCGTGGGCGTCGTGCAACGACTGCGCACCGAGACCCAGCTCGAGAAGCCACCGGGGGTCGCCGAGACCCTCGACTGGGCCCGCGCCCTGCAGCACCTCGGCACCACCGAGCTCGACCTCGAGACCTCGGCACGCACCCTCGGAGCGCTGGTCAAGTACCGCGAGGACGCCGACCGGGTCAAGCACGCCCTCGACAACATGCTGCGGGCCTGAGCGGTCCGTGAGCCAGACCAGCGTGCACGAGATCGACGAGGTGCTCCTCGCCTTCACCCGCGCCCTGCGGGCCGCCGGCATCCCGGTGACCCACGACCGGGCGGCCGGCTTCCTCGAGGCGACCGCGCTGGTCGGCCTCGGCAGCCAGGCGGCGACGTACGCCGCCGGACGCGCGACCCTCTGCTCGACCCCCGACGACCTGCTGCGCTACGACCAGGTGTTCGCGGCGTTCTTCGACGCCCGCGACGGGCTGCCGCGCGAGAAGCCGGCCCCGCCGCAGCGCCCGGTCACCTCCCAGGTCTCCCTCGAGTCGGGGTCGGGCGAGGACGGCGACGATGGCGAGCAGGACGACGCCGTGCGGGCGCTGGCCAGCGCGGTCGAGGTGCTGCGCCACCGCGACGTCGCAGCCATGACCGCCGCCGAGAAGCACCACCTGGCCGCGATGTTCGCGACCCTGAGGCCGCGCCCGCCGATGCGCCGCACCCTGCGCCAGGAGCCCTGGCGGCGCGGGCGCGTCGACGCCGCCCGCACCCTGCGCGCCAGCATGCGCATGCACGGCGAGCCGGCCCGGGTCGAGTGGCGTCACCGCCGCGCCCGGCCGCGCCGCGTGGTGCTGCTGATCGACGTCTCCGGCTCGATGAGCGGGTACGCCGACGCGCTGCTGCGCCTGGCCCACACCATGA
>CALRVO020000272.1:0-5796 GCA_943371595.1 Sphingomonas paucimobilis | reverse complement strand
GATGCAGGGCCTGGCCGACGGCTACTTCGTGCTCCCCAACACGATCCGCGACTACCTCGCCGACGGCCCGTTCACGCCGGTGGACGAGTCGCACCCCGCGGTCGTCGAGGCCCGCACCGACGTCGAGTCGCGCGTGCACAAGCTGCTCTCGATCAACGGCACCCGCTCGGCCGACAGCTTCCACAAGGAGCTCGGCCACATCATGTGGGAGTACTGCGGCATGGAGCGCAGCGAGCCCGGCCTGCGCAAGGCGATCGACATGATCCGCGAGCTCAAGGCGGCGTTCTGGTCCGACCTGCGCCTGCTCGGCTCGGCCGAGACCGTCAACCAGTCGCTCGAGAAGGCCGGCCGCGTCGCCGACTTCATCGAGCTCGGCGAGCTCATGTGCATCGACGCGCTCAACCGGCGCGAGTCCTGCGGCGGGCACTTCCGCGCCGAGTCGCAGACCGAGGACGGCGAGGCGCTGCGTCACGACGACGAGTTCGCCTACGTCGCGGCCTGGGAGTGGGGCGGCGACGACGGGCTGCCGGTGCTGCACAAGGAAGACCTCATCTACACCGCTGTCGAGATGAAGCAGCGCAGCTACAAGTGACGAACGCGGCGCCGCCGGACGACCACCGAGCGGCGCCGCTCCCCACCACCGGCCGGGGCTCGGCCGGGACCACGACGGAGTGCGAGTGACGAGATGAAGCTGACCCTGAAGATCTGGCGCCAGGCCTCCCCCGAGGCGAAGGGTGCCCTCCACACCTACGACCTCGACGACGTCTCCGAGGAGATGAGCTTCCTCGAGATGCTCGACGTCCTCAACGAGCAGCTCAACGCCGCCGGCGAGGAGCCGATCGCCTTCGACCACGACTGCCGCGAGGGCATCTGTGGCTCCTGCGACCTGATGATCGACGGTCAGGCCCACGGCCCCGAGGTCACCACCTCCTGCCAGCTGCACATGCGCTCGTTCAAGGATGGCCAGACGATCACCGTCGAGCCGTGGCGCGCCGACCCCTTCCCGGTCCTCAAGGACCTCTGCGTCGACCGCTCGGCCTTCGACCGGATCATCCAGGCCGGCGGCTACATCTCGGCCAACACCGGCTCGGCCCCCGAGGCCAACTCGGTGCCGGCGCCGCGAGACAAGGCCATGCGCGCCTTCAACGTGGCCACCTGCATCGGGTGCGGCGCCTGCGTCGCCGCGTGCCCCAACGGGTCCGCGTCGCTCTTCCTGGGCGCCAAGATCACCCACCTCGGCGAGCTGCCCCAGGGGCAGCCCGAGCGCTGGTCGCGCGTCTCGGCCATGGTGGCCCAGCACGACGCCGAGGGCTTCGGTGGCTGCACCAACATCGGTGAGTGCACGGCGGCCTGCCCCAAGGAGATCCCGCTCGACGTGATCTCCCAGCTCAACAAGGACTACCGGACGGCGCTCAAGCAGGGTCACTGACCCCCGTCGTCGGGCTGTCGTCGGGGCCGCCGGCGGCGGCCACCCGGGCCATCCAGGCGGACCGCCGCCCGAACGCCTCGCGCAACGCGGCCGGCTCCTCGACGGTCATGACGAGGTCGTGGTCGGAGAGGCGTAGGACCGTCGCGTCGAGGTTGCGCGTCGTGAGGCGCAGCCGGGTGGTGCTCGCGTCGACCGCCTCGGCCACGCCCACGTAGCGCGGGAACGTCGCCTCGACGGTGGCCAGCGGCGCGTCGAGGACGACGCTGACCGTCCACCCGTCCCAGCTCGAGGCCAACGACGACTCGACCGCCCGCGCGACGTCGAAGTCGGCCGGGGCACGGAAGGTGGCCGGGAGCAGCTCGGCCGCCGCGAGCCGGTCGACGCGGAACGTGCGCCGAGCTCGTCGCAGGTGGCACCACCCGTGCAGGTAGAGGTGTCCGCGGACCACGGCCACGCCGTAGGGATCGACCTCACGCGTGGTCGCGTGCTCGGACGACCGGTGGCGGACGCGGACCGTGCGCTCGCCCACTACCCCGGCGGCCAGGGTCGCCAGCAGCGACGGGTCGGGCGCGGCACCGGCCGCGAGCCGGTCGCTGCGCTCGGGCGCCACGACCGCGGCGAGCACGTCGTCGACCCGCTCGGCCACGGCGCGCGGCAGGGCGCGGTGCAGTTTGCCCAGAGCGGCGGAGGCAGCACTCGGTCCGGCCGCGCGACCACCCAGCACCGCCATCGTCAGGGTGAGTGCCACGGCCTCGTCGGTGCTCAGCATCAGCGGTGGCATCCGGAACCCCGCCTCGAGGTGGTAGCCGCCCGCGCGACCCCGGCGCGCGGTGACCGGGATGCCGAGCTCCTGCAGCGTGGTCACGTAGCGGCGCACGGTGCGTTCGCCCACCCCCAGCTCGGCGGCCAGGTGGGCGGCCGTCAGCCCGGGTCGCTCCTGGACCCGCTCGAGCAGGGCCAGCACCCGCCCGGCCGGGCTCGGTCGCGTGGTGTCGAATCCGGTCGGGAACTGTCCGGTCACCCGGTTAGCGTACGTCGCATGAGCACCCACGACTCCCCCGCACGCACCGCCCTCCTCGTCGTCGACGTGCAGCAGGGCAACACCGCCGAGGCCCTCGACCGTGACGGGGTCGTCGGCCGCATCCGCGGCCTCATCGACCGCGCCCGGGCCGACGACGTGCCGGTGCTGTGGATCCAGCACGAGGCCGGTCCGTTCGTGCCGGGCTCCGAGCCGTGGCAGATCGTCGAGGAGGTGCGACCACCCGAGGGCGAGTCGGTGATCGGCAAGCACTACCTCGACGCGTTCGTCGAGACCGACCTGCGCGCCCGCCTCGACGCCCTCGGTGCGACCCGGCTGGTGATCTGTGGTGCGGCCACCGACGCCTGCATCCGCAGCACCGCCGCGCGCTCGCAGATCGAGGGCTATGACACCGTGCTCGTGGCCGACGGCCACACCACCGACGAGGGCCCGTGGCCGCTCGAGCTGCCCGACGGCAGCACGGTCCCGGTCGGCGCCCGGGAGATGATCGCGTTCACCAACTTCTTCGTCGCCGACACCGACTACCCCGGGGTGACGACCGAGGTCGTGCCTGCGGCCGACGTCACCTGGTGACGCCCCACGCCTGAGGTCAGGTGTTCCTGCGACGCAGGAGGGCCACCACCGCGAGGGTGGTGGCACTGCCGGCGGCGAACGGCCCGGTCCAGGTGCGGCCCCGATCGGCGACCGACGCGACCAGCGGCTTCTCGGCCCCGCCCGACACCGCGGGCGCGGTCGCGGGCAGGGCGCTGAGGTCCGGGGTGACCGGGCCCTGGACCGGGTCGACCGGTGCGCCGCTGCGCCGCTCGATGGCCTCGGGCGTCGTGTAGGCCCACGCGGCGGCGTACAGCACCAGGCGCGAGAAGTAGTTGATCCAGACCAGCAGGATCAGCGCGATGCCGAAGGCCTGGAAGGCCGGCTGTCCCTGCGTCGCGCCCAGCAGCAGCCCCGACAGCTGCTTGAGGACCTCGAAGCCGACCGCGCCGAGCAGGGCGCCCGACCACAGCGACCGGGTGGGCTCCTCGGGCTCGGCGAGGAGCCGGAACAGCGCGTAGAACAGGACCGCGTTGGCGGCCAGGCCCAGCACCAGGGCGAACACCTTGACCAGCCACGAGAGCTCCGACCCCAGGCCGACCAGGTCGAGGACGTCCTCGGAGAACCCCGAGATCAACCCGGCGACCGCCACGGCCACCACGAGGACCAGGCCGACGACGACCAGGGCCTCGAGGTCGCGCAGCTTGCCCCTGACGAACGACGGCTGCTCGCCCTGGGGGGTCTCGAAGACCGCGGTGAGGGCCGCCCGCAGCGCCGAGACCCAGCCGAGACCGGCGTACAGGACACCGACGAGGCCCACGACCCCGGCCAGCCCGGAGAAGTCCTGGACGTCGTCGATGGAGATCTCGTTGTCGCCGGACCCGACGATGCCGGGGAGCACCGAGTCGATCGCCGAGGTGACGGTGTCACGGGCGTCGGGGTAGACGCCGGAGATGAGGCCGACGGCGAAGAACGCCAGGGCGAGGATCGGGAAGAACGACAGGAAGGCGAAGTAGGTCACTGCGCCGGCCTGCTGGCCGCCGCTGGTGCGTCCGTAGTGCTCGTTCATGCGCAGGACGTGGTCGAGCACCGGGTGCTCCTCGCGTGCCTCGACCAGCCGCTGCTTCACCGAGACCACGGCCGGTCAGCTCCCCACGAGCGCGAAGTCGCGGGAGGGTTGCCAGCCGAGCCGGTCGTCGTGGACGTAGAGGTGGAAGTCGGCCACGGTGAACTGGCACTCGAACCCGGCCAGCTCGGCGAACGCCTGGTCGAGGCGCTCGTCGGGCAGGTGGTGGGCGACCGTGACGTGGGGGTGGTAGGGGTAGTCGAGGTCGACGTCGAGAGGGCCACGGCGCACCGCCTCGGCCAGCTGCTCGCACTGGGAGATGCCCTCGACCAGGTTGACGAAGACGACGGGCGAGACCGGGCGGAACGTGCCCGTGCCGCGCAGGTGGACGTCGAACGGCGCCAGCGTGGCCGCCGTCCGGCGCAGGTGCTGCTCGACGACGCCGAGGTCGTCGTCGACCTCCGTCGGCGGGACCAGGGTGATGTGGGTCGGGATCATGACCGCCGTGGCGTCACCGACGGAGGCGCGATAGTCCTGCAGCTGGGTCGCCCACGGCTCCGGGATCGCGACGGCCACTCCGATCGTCGGCATCCCCTGACCCTAACGGGCGGTGGGAGCGACGAAACCCACCCGCTGGTAGACGTCACGCAGGGTGGCCCGGGCCACGTCACCGGCCTGCTCGGCACCCTGCCGCAGGACCTCGGTGAGGTGGGCCTGGTCGTCGAGGAGCTCGAGGGTGCGGTCGCGGAACGGCGTCACGAACGTGACCACGGCGTCGGCGAGGTCGCCCTTGAGCGCGCCGTAGCCCTGGCCGGCGTACTGCTGCTCGAGGTCGGTGACACCGGTGCCGCTGAGCGCGGCGAAGATCGTGAGCAGGTTGCTGACGCCGGGCTTGGTCTCGGGGTCGAAGCGGATCTCGGCCTCGCTGTCGGTGACCGCCGAGCGGATCTTCTTGGCGCTGACCGACGGCTGGTCGAGCATCTCGATGATGCCGGCCGGTGACGACGCCGACTTCGACATCTTCGACGTCGGGTCCTGCAGGTCGCCGATCTTGGCGGTCGCCTTGAGGATGTAGGGCTCCGGCAGCCGGAAGGTCTTCTTGTAGCGGTGGTTGAACCGCTGGGCGAGGTCGCGGGTGAGCTCGAGGTGCTGACGCTGGTCCTCACCGACCGGCACGTAGTGGGGGCGGTAGAGCAGGATGTCGGCGGCCTGCAGGATCGGGTAGGTGAACAGCCCGACCGAGGCGGAGCCCTCGCCGCCCTTGGCCGACTTGTCCTTGAACTGCGTCATCCGACGGGCCTCGCCGAAGCCGGTCAGGCACTGCAGCACCCAGCCGAGCTGCGCGTGCTCGGGCACCTGGCTCTGCACGAAGATCGCCGACCTCGCGGGGTCGACCCCCATCGCGAGCAGCTGGGCGGCGGCGCGCAGCGTGCGCTCGCGCAGCACCTTGGGGTCCTGCTCGAGGGTGATCGCGTGCAGGTCGGCGATGAAGAAGAACGGTTGGTGGTCGCGCTGCAGGTCGACCCACTGGCGCAGCGCACCGAGGTAGTTGCCGAAGTGGAAGGAGTCGGCCGTGGGCTGGATCCCCGAGAGGACACGGGGTCGGGCCCCACCACCGGCCAGCGTGGGCACACTGACCTCGGGCTGGGTCGTCGCAGACATGGCGCTCATTGTTGCCGATGCCTGCCTCGGACCGGATGGGAGGATGCGGACGTGCCCACCGACCTCACC
>CALRVO020000271.1:0-5801 GCA_943371595.1 Sphingomonas paucimobilis | reverse complement strand
GGCGGTCGTCAGGGACGACCCGCGCGCCCGGGCGCGCTGCGGTGCCGCACGGACGTGTGCGCCCGCGGCCCTGGCTCGCCCACCACGTCAGACCCTCAGGAGCACCCCATGACCGACGAGCAGCAGCCGTCCCGCAAGCAGTCCAAGTCCGAGGCCCGCGCGGCGACCCTCGCGCGGCTCAAGGCCGAGCAGAGGGCGCGCCGCCGGCGCCGCGTGCTGTGGCAGTCCGCGGTCGCGGTGGTGGTGGCCGCGGCGGTGATCGGGGGTGCGGTCGTCGTCCTCAGCAACCAGGACGACGACGCACCCACGCCCAGCGCGATCTCCGGGGCGGTGCCGGCCGCCGCCACCGACGACGGCGCCTTCGTCGTCGGCGACCCCGACGCGCCGGTCACGGTGCAGGTGGTCGAGGACTTCCAGTGCCCGGTCTGCCGCCAGTTCGAGGCCGCGGCCGGCGAGATGCTGGACCAGTACGCCGCCGGCACCGACGTCAAGGTCGAGTACCGCGGCATCGCGTTCCTCGACCGGGCCTCCTCGACGCGCTACTCGAGCCGCGCGCTCAACGCCTCGGGGTGCGTGATGGACGAGGGGGCCGACGTGTGGAAGGAGTTCCACCGCCAGCTCTACCTCCAGCAGCCCCCCGAGGGCGGCGCCGGCCTCTCCGACGACCAGCTCGTCTCCATCGCCACCGCGGCCGGCGCCGACGGCGACCGCGTCGCCTCCTGCGTCGAGGACGAGACCTACGCCGACTGGGTCGAGGCGACGACCGACGCGGCCGGCGACGACGGCGTGACCGGCACTCCCACGCTCTTCGTGGACGGCCAGAAGCTCTCGGGCTTCGACCCCGCCGCGCTCAAGGCCGCGGTCGACCAGGCGCTCGCGTCGTGAGCGACCGCGCGGTCGACGACCTGGACGACCTGGACGACCTGGACGACCTCGAGGACTTGGACGACCTGGAGCTGGGCCTCGACGAGCTCGACGACCAGCCCCGGTCGTTCGGCCTGATGCTGGTGGTCCTCGGAGCGGTCGGCCTGGCGGCGGCGTTCGCCCTGGCGGTCGACAAGTACAAGATCCTCGCCGACCCCGAGTTCGTGCCGAGCTGCAACCTCAACCCGGTGTTGTCGTGCGGGTCGGTCATGAAGACCGACCAGGCCGGGGTGTTCGGCTTCCCCAACCCGCTGATCGGGGTGGTCGCGTTCAGCGTGGTCGTCACCCTCGGCGTCCTGCTCAGCGCCCGGGTCACGGTGCCGCGGTGGGTGCTGGTCGGGCTGGCCGGCGGCAGCCTTCTCGGGGTCGTCTTCGTGCACTGGCTGGCCTTCCAGAGCATGTACCGCATCGGGGCGCTGTGCCCGTGGTGCATGGTCGTGTGGACGGTGACGCTGCCGATCGCCCTGTGGAGCGTGCTGCTGGCCGCGCGCACGGTCCCGGCCCTGCGCCGGCCGGCCGTCGCCGTCTGGTCGGTGCGGTTCCTGGTCCTGCTGGTCTGGTACCTCGTGTTCGTCGTCGCCGGTCTCGTGCAGTTCTGGGACTACTGGCGGACCCTGCTGTGAGCCCCGGCGTCGGCGCGCTCCTCGTGGCGCTGCACCTGGGCTCGATGCACCCCTTCGAGAAGTGGCTGACGGTCGTGCTCGCGTTCGGCCCGTTCCTCGTGCTCGCCGTGGTGGTCGTCGTACGACGGCGCCAGGAGGCCCAGGATGCGGCGGACGACGGCGGCCCGGGGCCGGTGCTCCCGTCCGAGGAGCCACCGCCTCGTCCGGCGTCCTGACCGCAGTGTCCCGTGCCGGGCTGGTCGACCAGATGCACGCGCTCGTATTCGGACATGCATAGCTGCGCTCGCGTCAGCCGTTCCGCGCTCAGCGGGCCCGACGCGAGCGTCCCACCAGCGCGTTGTGCATGTCCGATTACGGCCACGCCGTGGCGCGGGAGGCCAGAGAACTAGCTGGCCCGATCGCCCATCGCCATGATCGCGTCTCGGATCAGCATCAGCGACCACTCCAGCAGGTGCTGGTCCTTCGGCACGCCGGAGGTCTCGAAGCCGACGAGCACCATGATCCCCAGCTGGGCCAGGCGGTCCGCGGTCGCGGGGTCGGGCACGATGTCGCGGATTGCGTCGCTGACCACGCCGAACCGCGCCTCGTCGACTGCGGCCTGGACCGCGCCGACGTCAGGGTCGATCGAGCTCCACACCCGGATCGCGGCCTCGGCGCTGTGCGGCAGCTCGAGGGAGAACTGCATGAGCGCGTCGAGCTGGTCGATGCCTCGGGCCTCGGAGCGGGCGAGCTCGACGAGCAGCGTGGTGCGGTGGGCCTGCCAGTGGTTGAGGAGCTGGGTGGTGAAGTCCTTCCAGCTGGCGAAGAAGTGGTAGAACGCGCCGGTCGTGACCCCGAGGGCCTCGCACAGGGGGGCCAGCTTGAGCCCGCCGTACCCCTGCTCGGCGAGCAGGGTGTAAGCCGCGTCGAAGTACTGGAGGCGGCGGTCCTCGGGCACGGGCACCAGCATGCCTCCCGTGATCGACGCCGACGTCGACGGGTCGTGAACGGCGTGTCACGCCCCGGGGCGGGCGCAATAGGCTGCCGGGGCGAGACGACCCCGGCAGCGAAGGAAGACCGTCCATGAAGCTCGGCATGATCCTCGACTACGCAGGTGGCTTCGAGGCCACCGTGGAGCAGCTCGTCGACTACGAGAAGGCCGGCCTCGAGCTGGTCGCGGTCGCCGAGGCCTACTCCTTCGACGCGGTCAGCCAGCTCGGCTACATCGCCGCCCGCGCCCGCCGGGTCGAGATCATGTCGGGGATCCTGCAGATCTACTCGCGCACCCCCGCGCTGCTCGCGATGACCGCGGCCGGTCTCGACTTCGTCTCCGACGGGCGCTTCACCCTGGGCCTGGGCGCCTCGGGCCCGCAGGTGGTCGAGGGCTTCCACGGCGTCCCGTACGACGCCCCGCTGGGTCGCACCCGCGAGGTCGTCGACATCTGTCGCCAGGTGTGGCGGCGCGAGCCGCTCGTGCACGACGGCAAGCACTACCAGGTGCCGCTGCCCGCCGACCGGGGCACGGGCCTGGGCAAGCCGCTCAAGCTCATCAACCACCCGGTGCGTGAGCGGATCCCGATCTCGGTGGCCGCGCTGGGCCACAAGAACGTCGCGCTCGTGGCCGAGATCGCCGAGGGCTGGCAGCCGCTGTTCTTCCACCCCGGGCGCGCCCGCGAGGCCTGGGGCGAGTCCCTCGAGGCCGGGCTGGCCAAGCGCGACCCCGCCCTGGGCGCCCTCGACATCCAGCTGCAGATCAGCTTCGCGCTGGGCGAGCCCGACCCGGCGGCGATCGCCGCGGTCCGCAACCAGCTCGCCCTCTACATCGGCGGCATGGGCGCGCGCGGCAAGAACTTCTACAACGAGCTGGCCTGCCGCTACGGCTACGAGAGCGAGGCCAAGGAGATCCAGGACCTCTACCTCGACGGCCGCAAGGCCGACGCGGCCGCCGCCGTGCCCGACGACCTCGTCAACGCCGTCTCGCTCATCGGCACCGAGGACGACGTACGCCGTCAGCTCGACGCGCTCGCCGGCGCCGGCGTGACCACGCTGCTGCTCAACCCGGTCGCCGAGACCCCCGAGGCGCGGGTGCGCGACGTCGCGCGGCTGGCCGAGATCCGCGACGAGCTGAACGCCGAGGTCTGACGCGCCGTGCACTAGATTCGCGACCATGGGACCCCAGTGACAGCGCCACTCCGGCTCGCCATCGTCGACGACTACGCCGTGGTCGTGGCGGGGGTCTCGGCGCTCCTGCACAGCGAGCGGATCACCGTGGTCGAGGTCGCGGCCTCGCGGCCGGTCGTCTCCGACGTCGACGTCATCCTCTACGACACCTTCGGGCAGGTGGAGGGGACCGGGATCGACCTGGTCGACTTCGTGCGCGACGGCGGCGCCAAGGTGGTCGTCTACAGCTGGAACCTCGACCCCCAGCTGATCGACGAGGCCATCGCCGAGGGAGCCAGCGGCTACCTCTCGAAGGTGCTGACCGGCCCCGAGATCGTGGCGGCGCTCGAGCGGATCGTCGCGGGGGAGGTCGTCGTCCTCACCGGTGACAGGGAGACCAGCGCGGGTGGGGCGGGCGACTGGCCGGGTCGGGCGGCCGGGCTGTCCTCGCGCGAGGCGGAGGTCCTCGCCCTGATCTGCCAGGGGCTGAGCAACCAGGACATCGCCGATCGCGCCTACCTCGGCATCAACACCGTCAAGACCTACATCCGCACGGCCTACCGCAAGATCGACGCGACCAGTCGCACCCAGGCCATGTTGTGGGGCATGCGCAACGGGTTCGAGCCCGACGACCTGCGCGCGGTCGACCCGGTCCACCGGGTGCGTCCTCCCGCCACGTCGCACGACCCACGCGGCTAGGGCGCCGCGCACCACGCCCCCACCGCGTCGTACGTCGCAGTCTCCGCGAGCGGCACGAGCCTGCGTCCCAGGACGGGCCGACCCTCGAGCGAGGCCCGCACGTCGAGGGCGAGCGCCTCGTCGAGGGTCACGTCCCCGAGCTTGACCAGCACCTCCTTGCGCACCCACAGCTCCGCGAACGCGCGGACGGGGTCGGGCTGCCGGGCGGCCCAGTCGTGCTCGTGGTGGCTGAGCGTCTCGAGTGCGGGGGGCTGGCGGCGCAGGCGGACGAGCGACTCGAGGTCGATCGCGCACGGGTCGTCGGCGACGACGACCGCGACCACGCCCGCGGTGTGCGACCAGCCGACGTGGGCGCCGCCACCCACGACCGTCGGGCGTCCGTGCGGGCCGCCGCACACCGCGCAGACCTGGGCGAGACGGATCTCGTCGGCGTCACGACCGGTGTGCTCGGCCACCAGCCGCCGCGCGAGCACCCGCGCGGCCAGCCGGTCGCGGCGGTCGGCCTCGTGCTGGCGCCGTCGCGAGCCCGCCACCTCGTCGTCGGTCGGCCGCGGGCCGGCCACGAGCACGTCGTCGGATCGCGCCACCCGCACCCGGCTCACGCCGCTCCTCCCTGACGCGTCGGGGGCACGGCGAGGTAGCCGCCGACCAGCGCGACCACCTCGTCGAGGAACGCGTCGCGGTCGATCGCGGGCCGGTCGACGACGTAGCGCACCGTGAGGTGCTCGACGGTGGTCACCAGCACCCAGGCGGTGCGGGCGTGCTCGACCGAGCGGGTCGTGCCCGGCCGGGTCGCCAGGTAGGCGACGACCAGCTCGCGCACCCGCTGCTCGAGGGCCTGGCGGCGCTCGCGGTTGCGGGCGGGGGGCAGCTCCTCGGTGACCACCCGCAACAGCTCGGGGTCGGCCGACAGTGCGTCGAGCAGGGCGGCGGCCGTGGACCGCACCATCGCCGGGCCGGTCTCGCCGAGCCGGTCGGCGAGCGCGGCGGCCACCAGCTCGGACACCTCGGCGGTGTGCCTGTCGAGGACGGCGGCGACGAGCGCGTGCTTGTCGGGGAAGTACTGGTAGAGCGACCCCGGGCTGACCCCCGCCTGGGCCGCGACCTTGTTGGTGGAGAAGGCCTCGTAACCGTCGCGCTCGACGACCGTGCGGGCCGCGCCGACGAGCCGCTCGACCATCTCGCGGGAGCGTTCCTGCTTCGGTTGCTTGCGCACGAACGCGAATTGTATGCGAGTAATCGCTCGCGTCAGCATGAAGCATGACCCGGACCGTCGCTCCCGACCCCGACAGCGCTGCTGCCGCCCCCGCCCTGCCCACCCGCTTCCGCGAGGCCGAGGCCCGCGGAGCCCGCCTCGGCCGCCCGCTGCGGGTGATCGCCCGGGTCGACACCGTCGACGAGACCCTGATGACCCGG
>CALRVO020000270.1:0-5825 GCA_943371595.1 Sphingomonas paucimobilis | reverse complement strand
GACCAGGACCGCGCGCTCACCCCGGGGCCCACCAGGCGGGTCGTCGTCGCCACCGCGGTGGCCGAGTCGTCGCTCACCGTGCCCGGCGTGCGCACGGTCGTCGACGGGGGACTGGCCCGTCGTCCGCAGACCGACCACCGCCGCGGGCTCGCGGGCCTGGTGACCGTGCGGGTCAGCAAGGCCGGCGCCGACCAACGAGCCGGCCGCGCGGGCCGCGAGGCCCCGGGCGCGGTCTACCGGTGCTGGTCCGAGACCGACCACGCCCACCTCGAGGCCCATCCCGAGCCCGAGGTGGCCACCGCCGACCTCGCGTCGTTCGCGCTCGAGCTCGCGGCGTGGGGGAGCCCCGACGGGAAGGGCCTGGCCCTCCTCGACCCCCCACCGGCCGCCGCGATGGAGGCCGCCCGCGACACCCTGCGCGCGATCGGTGCCGTCGACGACGACGGTGCGATCACCGAGCGGGGTCGCGCCATCGCCCGCGTGCCCGCCGACCCGCGCCTGGCCCGCGCCCTGCTCGACGGAGCCGCGGTGGTCGGCAGCCGCCGGGCCGCCGAGGTCGTCGCCCTGATGAGCGAGGACGTCCGCGCCCCCGGCGCCGACCTGCCGGCCGCCCTGCGTGCGGCGCGACGCGGCGACCGCGCCTGGCGCGCGGCCGCCCGTCGTCTGGAGTCCCAGGTGCCCGCCACCGACGGCGAGCCGGGCGTCACCGACGACCAGGCCGTCGGGCTCGTGGTCGCGCTGGCCCACCCCACGCGCACCGCCGTGCTCCGCCCCGGCGGCACGTCCTACGCCACCGTGGGCGGCACCGGCGCGGTCCTGCCGTCCGGCTCGCCGCTCCTCGGTACGCCGTGGCTGGCGGTCGCCGACGCCGACCGGCGCCCCGGCCAGCGCGACGCCACCATCAGGTCCGCCGCGCCGATCGACGAGGCGACCGCGCTCGAGGCCGCCTCGGCGCTGTGGCACGAGACCGACGTCGTCACCTGGGCCGCCGGCCGGGTCACGGCGCGCCGGGTCACCCGACTGGGAGCCGTCGAGCTCACCTCGACCCCGGTGCGCGACCCCGACCCGGCCGCCGTGGCGCAGGCCGTCGCCGACGCCCTGCGCCGCGACGGGCTCGGGGTCCTGCGCTGGACCGACGCCGCCACGGCCCTGCGCCAGCGGCTCGCCTTCCTCCACCGCACGCTCGGCGCGCCGTGGCCCGACGTCTCCGACGCCGCCCTGCTCGACCGGGCCGCCGACTGGCTCGACGGGCCCGGCGGCTCCGACCCGAGACGCCTCGACGTCACCCAGGCGCTGCGGCGCCTGCTGCCGTGGCCGGAGGCCGCGCGTCTCGACGAGCTCGCGCCCGAGCGCGTGACCGTGCCCAGCGGGTCGTCGGTGAGGGTCGACTACGAGGCGGACCAGCCCGTGCTCGCCGTACGGCTGCAGGAGGTGTTCGGCTGGACGGCCACCCCGCGCCTGGCCGACGGCCGCGTCCCGCTGCTGCTCCACCTGCTCTCACCGGCCCGGCGCCCGGCGGCCGTCACCGCCGACCTCGCGTCGTTCTGGGCCACCGGGTACGCCGCGGTGCGTGCCGACCTGCGCGGTCGCTACCCCAAGCACGCCTGGCCCGAGGACCCCGTGACGGCGCCGCCGTCGAAGGGCCCGGCGCGCCGACCCCGCTGATAGCGTCGAAATCATGACGACCGCCGAGCGCATGCTGCCCGTCCACACGCACGCCGGCGACGTCCGGGTCTGGACCGAGCAGGTCGGCGACGCCTCCGACACCGTGCCCACGGTGCTGCTTCTCCACGGCGGCCCGGGTGCGACGCACGACTACCTGCGCACCTTCTCCGACCACCTGCCGGCCGCGGGTGTGCCGTTCGTCTACTACGACCAGCTCGGCTCCGGGCGCTCCGACGTGCCCAGCGACCCGACGCTGTGGGAGATCGACCGGTTCGTCGACGAGGTCGAGCAGGTCCGGCAGGGCCTGCTCGCCGCAGGCGCCATCGGCGGTGGCGGGCTGGTCCTCTACGGGCAGTCGTGGGGCGGCGTGCTGGCAATCGAGTACGCCCTGGCCCACCAGGAGCACCTCGCCGGACTGGTGATCAGCAACATGATGTCGAGCATCCCGGCCTACAACGCCTACGCCCGCGACGTCCTGATGCCCGCGATGGACCAGGACGCCCTGCACGAGATCCAGCGGATGGAGGCCGAGGGCCTCACCGAGACCGACGAGTACGAGGCGCTGCTGATGGAGCACCACAACGTGTTCCACCTGCTGCGGCGCCCGGTCGAGCAGTGGCCCGAGCACGTGCTGGTCGGGCTCTCGGCGATCAACCGCGACATCTACGTGCCGATGCAGGGGCCCAGCGAGCTCGGCAGCGTCGGCAAGCTCGAGACGTGGAACCGCAGCGGCGACCTGCCCCGCATCACCGTGCCCACGTTGGTGATGGGAGCCGCCCACGACACCATGGACCCCGCTCACCTGGAGTGGATGGCCGGCCAGCTGCCGCACGGCACCTACCACCACAGCCCCGAGGGCAGCCACCTCGCGCTGGTCGACGACGAGGAGACCTACTTCACCGGCCTCCTCGGCTGGCTGCGCACCCTGTCGTGACCGTCGGCGTGGTCGGCGGGTCCCACGCGTCACACCTCGGGACGGCGCCGTCCGACGACGCGTGGCGCTGGTAGTCTCGGCCCCGCTCGAACATCCTTTAACGATCCGTCCTGTGAGGCGGAGAAGGAGGTACGGCGTGCCCGTGCATGCCCCCGCGATCCTGGTCCTCGAGGACGGTCGCACCTTTCGTGGTGACAGCTACGGCGCCGAGGGGGAGACGTTCGGCGAAGCGGTCTTCAACACCGGCATGACCGGCTACCAGGAGACGCTGACCGACCCGTCCTACCACCGCCAGGTGGTGGTGATGACGGCTCCCCACGTCGGCAACACCGGCGTCAACGACGACGACCCCGAGTCCTCACGCATCTGGGTGGCGGGCTACGTCGTGCGCGACCCCGCCCGGGTGCCGTCGAGCTGGCGCGCGGTGCGCACCCTCGACGACGACCTGCGCACCCAGGGCGTCGTCGGCATCTCGGGCGTCGACACCCGTGCCCTCACCCGCCACCTGCGTGAGCGTGGCGCGATGCGGGTCGGTATCTCCTCGACCGAGACCGACCCGTCGGCCCTGCTCGAGCGGGTCCGTGCCTCGGGGCAGATGGCCGGGTCCGAGCTCGCCAGCGAGGTCTCCACCAGCAAGCCCTACGTCGTCCCGGCGATCGGTGCCAAGCGCTTCACCGTGGTGGCCCTCGACCTCGGCATCAAGACGATGACCCCGCGCCGCATGGCCGAGCGGGGCGTCGAGGTCCACGTCGTCCCCGCCACCGCATCGCTGGAGGAGATCACGGCCCTGGAGCCCGACGGGCTCTTCTACTCCAACGGCCCCGGCGACCCGGCCGCCACGACCCAGCAGGTCGAGGTGCTCCAGGGCGCCCTGGCACAGGGTCTGCCCTACTTCGGTATCTGCTTCGGCAACCAGCTCTTCGGTCGTGCCCTGGGCTTCGACACCTACAAGCTCACCTACGGCCACCGCGGCATCAACCAGCCGGTGATGGACCGCACCACGGGCAAGGTCGAGGTGACGGCGCACAACCACGGCTTCGCCGTCGACGCCCCGCTCGACGCGCCCACCACCACGCCCTACGGCGTCGCGACGGTCAGCCACGTCTGCCTCAACGACGACGTGGTCGAGGGTCTCGAGCTGCGTGACGAGAGCGGTGCTCTCAAGGGCTTCTCGGTCCAGTACCACCCCGAGGCCGCGGCTGGCCCGCACGACGCGGCCTACCTCTTCGACCGGTTCGTCAGCCTCATGGAAGGAGCCGTCTGATGCCCAAGCGCACCGACCTCAAGTCCGTGATGGTCATCGGCTCCGGCCCGATCGTCATCGGCCAGGCCTGCGAGTTCGACTACTCCGGCACCCAGGCCTGCCGGGTGCTGCAGGAGGAGGGCATCCGGGTCATCCTGGTCAACTCCAACCCGGCCACGATCATGACCGACCCCGAGTTCGCCGACGCCACCTACGTCGAGCCAATCACGCCGGAGTACCTCGAGCAGATCGTCGCCAAGGAGCGCCCCGACGCCCTGCTGCCGACGCTGGGTGGTCAGACCGCGCTCAACGCGGCCCTCGGCCTGCACACCGCCGGGGTCCTGGAGAAGTACGACGTCGAGATGATCGGCGCCAGCTTCGAGGCGATCCACCGCGGCGAGAACCGTGAGCTGTTCAACGCGATCGTCGAGAAGGTCGGCGGCGAGGTCGCGCGCAGCCGCGTGTGCCACTCGCTGGCCGACTGCGAGGCCGCGGTGGCCGAGCTCGGCTACCCCGCCGTCGTCCGCCCGTCGTTCACGATGGGCGGCACCGGCTCCGGCATCGCCTACAGCAAGGACGACCTGGCCCGCATCGCCGGCGCGGGCCTGGCCGCCAGCCCCACCACCGAGGTGCTGATCGAGGAGTCGATCATCGGGTGGAAGGAGTACGAGCTGGAGGTGATGCGCGACAAGGCCGACAACGTCGTCATCGTCTGCTCGATCGAGAACGTCGACCCGATGGGCGTCCACACCGGCGACTCCATCACCGTCGCCCCGGCCATGACGCTCACCGACAGGGAGTACCAGCACCTGCGCGACCTGGCCATCGGCATCATCCGCGAGGTCGGCGTCGACACCGGCGGCTGCAACATCCAGTACGCCGTCAACCCAGTCGACGGTCGGGTCATCGTCATCGAGATGAACCCGCGGGTGTCGCGGTCGAGCGCGCTGGCCTCCAAGGCCACCGGCTTCCCGATCGCCAAGATCGCCGCCAAGGTCGCCATCGGCTACACCCTCGACGAGATCCGCAACGACATCACGCAGGAGACCCCGGCCTCCTTCGAGCCGTCGCTCGACTACGTCGTGGTCAAGGTGCCGCGGTTCGCCTTCGAGAAGTTCCCCGGGGCCGACCCGGTGCTCACCACCCACATGAAGTCGGTGGGCGAGGCGATGGCCATCGGTCGCAACTTCACCGAGGCGCTGCAGAAGGCCCTGCGCTCGTTGGAGTCCGCCGACGCGCCCTTCGACTGGAGCCAGGAGTGGGTCGACCTCGACAAGGACGCGCTCCTCGCCGAGATCGCGGTGCCCCACGACGGTCGGCTCAAGAAGGTCATGGACGCGCTGCGGGCCGGTGCGACCCCGCAGGAGGTCTTCGAGTCCACCCGCATCGACCCCTGGTTCGTCGACCAGCTGCTCCTCATCAACGAGGTCGCCGTCGAGGTCACCGCCGCGCCCGAGCTGACCCCCGGGCTGCTGCGCCTGGCCAAGCGGCACGGCTTCTCCGACGCCCAGATCGGCAAGATCCGCGGGATGACCCCCGACGTCGTGCGCGGGGTCCGTCACGCCCTCGGCATCCGTCCGGTCTACAAGACCGTCGACACCTGTGCCGCCGAGTTCGCCGCCAAGACGCCCTACCACTACAGCTCCTACGACGAGGAGAGCGAGGTCGCGCCGCGCGAGCGGCCCGCGGTGATCATCCTCGGGTCCGGGCCCAACCGGATCGGGCAGGGCATCGAGTTCGACTACTCGTGCGTGCACGCCTCGCTCGCGCTCAGCGAGGCCGGCTACGAGACCATCATGGTCAACTGCAACCCCGAGACCGTCTCGACCGACTACGACACCTCCGACCGTCTCTACTTCGAGCCGCTCACGCTCGAGGACGTGCTCGAGGTGGTCCACGCCGAGACGCTCGCCGGGCCGATCGCGGGCGTCATCTGCCAGCTCGGGGGCCAGACGCCCCTGGGCCTGGCCCAGGGCCTGGCCG
>CALRVO020000269.1:0-5827 GCA_943371595.1 Sphingomonas paucimobilis | reverse complement strand
GCCTCGACGGAGACGCCGAGCCACTCGCTGACCCGCTGGGGGTCACCCGCGATCTCCAGGCAGGCCAGGGAGAACGACGCGTCGGAGCCGGCGGAGGGGTGCAGGTCGGCGGGGCTGTCCCACTGGACGAAGAAGGGCAGCTGCGGGTCGGAGAGCGTCCCGTGGACCCCGATCTGCTTCCAGGTCAGCTCGGTGCCGTCGGGGCGGTGCCGGTTGCCCCTGACGGCCTCGCGACCCAGTCGCTTCTCGACGACGCTGATGTCGTCGACCGCGACGACCCAGCCCAGCCAGCCACCGCCGGCCGCCGAGCGGGCCTTGACGGCCTGGCCGAAGGGCGCCTTGTCGGACGCAGGGTGGTCGCGGGCCTCGACCACCTCGAGGTAGGTGTTGTCAGCCAACGGAAGGATGCGGTTGCGGGTACCGAACCGCGGGTGGACGCCACCGTCGACGAAGTGGCGCCCGAGCAGGTGACCGATGCGCTGGGCCGTGGCCTCCAGGCCATCGGGTCCGGCAGCGTACGAGAGGTGGTCGAGGCGCATACCGGCAATTGTGAGTAGTGCCGTTTCCGCCTCGTACCCCGGGGGGTCGATCTCTTGATGTCGAGAGGTCCGCCGCATCGGCGCGACGGCCACGCCTGTGGGGGTGTGTCAGCGTGGGTCGGCGGGGTGCAGGGCCAGGGCCGAGCGGGAGCGCACGTGCGCGTCGCAGTGACGCACCAGCTCGTCGTAGGCAGCGCGCCCCATCAGCGCGACCAGCTCGGGCTCGTGGGTGACGTAGACCGGGTCGGGGGCGACGTGGGCCTCGGTGTTGCCGGAGCAGTACCAGTCGAGGTCGTGGCCGCCGGGCCCCCAGCCACGCCGGTCGTACTCACCGATCGTGACCTCGGTGTAGCCGGTGCCGTCCTGGCGCTCGACCTCGCGGAACGTACGCCGCAGCGGCAGCTGCCAGCAGACGTCGGGCTTGGTCTCCAGGGGGTTCTTCTCGAGCACGAACGCCAGTGCGTGCAGGGCGCAGCCGGCGCCCAGGTGGAAGTCGGTGCGGTTGTGGAAGACGCAGGCGGACTGCCCGTCGACCTCGTGGGTCAGGGTCTTGCGGTCGCCGTCGGCGTCGGTCTCGACCCAGTCCTTCTTCTTGACCTTGCGGCCGGGGTGGAACTGCCACAGCGTCTCGTCGAGCATCCCGACGTAGCCCGCGACCCGCTTCTCGTCCTCGCCGTCGGCGAAGTGGGCGCCGAGGGTGCAGCACCCGGTGTCGGGGGAGCTGTCGTAGATGCCCTGGCAGCCCTGACCGAAGATGCACGTGTAGCTGCTGGTCAGCCAGGTGAGGTCGCAGCGCATCACCTCGGTCTCGTCGGCGGGGTTGACGAACTCCACGAACGCGCGGGGGAACACCAGATCGACCTCAGGCACGGCGCCACCCTACGGGTGGGCGGTACGCCGTGGCCCGGAGCCGGACACGAGTACGGTTGAGCCATGCGGCTGGGAGTCCTGGACATCGGTTCCAACACCGGCCACCTCCTCGTGGTCGACGCCCACGACGGCGCGGCCCCCCTGCCGGCGTTCTCCTACAAGCAGCCGCTGCGCCTGGCCGAGCACCTCGACGCCACGGGCGCGGTGTCGCCGACCGGCATCGAGGCGCTGACCCGGTTCACCGCGGAGGCGCTGGTCGTCGCCGAGGACAAGGGCTGCGAGGACATGCTGCCCTTCGCCACCTCGGCCGTGCGCGACAGCGTCAACAGCGACGACGTGCTGGCCCACGTGCGCGAGCGCACCGGCGTCGACCTCGGCGTGCTGTCGGGCGAGGACGAGGCGCGGCTGACCTTCCTCGCCGTACGCCGCTGGTTCGGCTGGTCGGCCGGCCGGCTGGCCGTCTTCGACATCGGCGGCGGGTCCCTCGAGATCGCCGGCGGCGGCGACGAACGCCCCGACGTCGCCTGGTCCTTGCCGCTGGGCGCGGCCCGTCTGGCGCGCACCCACTTCGCCGAGCAGCCCGACGAGGCGGGTCTGAAGGCGATCCGCAAGCGGATCCGCGCCGAGATCGCCCGCGACGCCGGCAACCTGCTGCGCGCCGGGACCCCGCACCGCGCGGCCGCCACCTCCAAGACCTTCCGGTCCCTGGCCCGCATCTGCGGGGCGGCGTCGTCGACCGAGGGGTCGCTGGTGCCGCGCAGCCTGCCGCTCGAGGCGCTGCGCACCTGGATCCCCAAGCTGGTCGCGATGGACGCCGACGAGCTGGCCGCGCTGCCCGGCGTCTCGCCCAGCCGCACCCACCAGATCGTCCCGGGCGCGCTGGTCGCCGAGGCGTGCATGGACATCTTCGACCTCGCCGCGCTCGAGATCTGCCCGTGGGCGCTGCGCGAGGGCGTGATCCTCGAGCGGATCGACCGGTTCAGCGACGTCCGTGGAGCGGCCGGCGACCCCGTTCAGCCGGGGTGGTCCCGGTGACCCGCGTCGGGCTCTCGACGTCGTCGGTCTACCCCGAGTCGACCGCGCACGCGTTCACCTACGCCGCGACCATCGGCTACGACGCGGTCGAGGTCATGGTCGGCATCGACGCGCTCAGCCAGCAGACCGAGGCGATCCAGCAGCTCGTCGAGCACCACGGGGTGCCGGTGTGCGCGATCCACGCGCCCTGCCTGCTCTTCACCCAGCGGGTCTGGGGCACGGAGCCCTGGGGCAAGCTCGAGCGCTCGGCCGAGATGGCCAGCGCCGTCGGTGCCGAGGTCGTCGTCGTGCACCCGCCCTTCCGCTGGCAGAAGGACTACGCCCGCGACTTCGTCAACGGCATCGCCGCCCTGGAGAACTCCACCGGCATCCACTTCGCCGTGGAGAACATGTATCCCTGGCGGGCCACCAAGAAGCGCGGCGCCGAGATGTACCTCCCCGGCTGGGACCCGTCGGCCGAGCCCTACGCCAACACCACGATCGACCTCAGCCACGCCGCGATCGCCGGCTCCGACGTGATCGAGATGGCCCAGCGGCTCGGCGACCGGCTGCGCCACGTCCACCTCACCGACGGCAGCGGCTCGGCCAAGGACGAGCACCTGGTCCCCGGCCGCGGCGTGATGGGGGCTCAGTCGTTCCTGCAGCACCTCGCCCGCACCGGCTTCGCCGGCGACATCGTGCTCGAGATCAACACCCGCAGGTGCGCCGACCGCGACGAGCGCGAGGCCGACCTGCGCGAGTCGCTGCTGTTCGCCCGCGAGCACTTCGCGGTCGGCACTCCTTGATGGCTGCCCGCCGCGCCTCATCCTCGCCGGATGAGGCCCCGGACCCCACCGCCGGCCGAGGCTGACCCCGAGCGCTTCGTCGTGACGACGGCGCGCACCCGACGGGAGTGGGTGACGATGGCGGACGAGCGCGAAGCCCCACCCGACGACGTCGGCGCGCCTCCCGCCCCTGCGCCGAGGCCCGATCCCCTGGGACTGGTCAGCGGGGGCGAGGGGCTCCTGACGGGCACCGTCGTCTGTGCTGCCGCGATCGCCTACAGCGCCCGGCACGTGGGCTCGACCCGCGAGCTGTGCACCGTCATCCTCGGCACCGTGGTCGTCTACTGGCTGGCCCACCTGCACGCGTGCACCATCGGCGCGTCCGTCAGCCACGACCAGCACCTGCGCGAGTCGCTGCGCGTCGCCGCCCGCGAGACCTGGCCGATCGCGGGCGCGTCGGCGGTGCCGATCGTCCTGCTGCTGGTCGCCGACGTCGCCGGGGCGTCCCTGGCGACGGCGGCCTGGACGGCGTTGATCGCCACCATCGTCCTGCTCGCGACCTACAGCTACCTGGCGGGGGCCCGCAGCGGCCTGAGCACGTGGGGCCGGCTCGCGAGTGCCGCGATCGGGGCGTTGCTCGGCGTCCTGGTCGCGCTGCTCAAGGTCGCGCTGCACTGACGGGCGCGGCCTCGGCCGGGCTCACCGCCGGGCCGGCACCGGCACGCGGTCGAGCTCGCGGGCCACGACCAGCTCGCCGCCGAAGACGGCCCGCGCCTCGGCCTCGTGCTCCGCGAGGTCGCGGTAGCGCTGGGAGAAGTGCGTCAGCACCAGCGTCCGCACCCCTGCCTGCGCGGCGAGGGTCGCCGCCTGGTGCGCGGTGAGGTGGCCGTGCGCCTCGGCCAGCGCCACGTCGCGGTGGAGGTACGTCGCCTCGGCGACGAGCAGGTCGGCGTCCTGCGCCAGCTCGCGGGCGCCGTCGCAGAGCCGGGTGTCCATCACGAACGCGAACCGCTGCCCCCGGCGCGGCACGCTGACCTGCTCGAGGTCGACATCGCGGCCGCCATCGGGGTCGACCAGGCGGCCTCGTCGCTGCAGCTCACCGACCCGCGGACCGGTGATGCCGTGGGCGGCGAGCAGCTCCGGCACCATCCGGCGTCCGTCGGGCTCGACCAGCCGGTAGCCGTAGGCGTCGATGCCATGGTCGAGCGCCACCGCCTCGAGCGTGCCGAACCCACCGCGGGCGACCACGCCGGAGGCCTCGACCGGCGCGCCGTGCACCCCGGTCACGTCGTGGAACGGGCTGGCGTGGCGCAGCCGCTCGTAGAACGGCGTCCCGGACGCCGGGTGGTGCACCGCGACCGGTCGGGTCACGCCGTCGAGGGAGAGCCGCTGCACGACGCCGGGCAGGCCGAGGCAGTGGTCGCCGTGCAGGTGGGTCAGGCAGATCCGGGTGATCGCCGACGCCGGGACGCCGGCGAGGAGCAGCTGGCGCTGCGTGCCCTCGCCGGGGTCGAGCAGGATCCCCTCCTCGTCCCAGCGCAGGAAGCAGCCGTGGTGGTGCCGCTCCCGGGTCGGCACCTGGCTGGCGGTGCCCAGCACCACCAGCTCGCGCGCCGCCATCAGGTGGTCGGCCAGGAGGTGTCGAGCCTCCTGGTGACGGTGCTGCTCACGCCGACACCAGCCCCGTCTCGTAGGCCGTCACCACGAGCTGCGCGCGGTCGCGGGCCCCGAGCTTGAGGAAGAGCCGCGAGACGTGGGTCTTGGCGGTCAGCGGCGAGAGCACCAGCTCGGCGGCGATCTCCTGGTTGGACAGGCCGCGGCCCACCAGCGCGAGGATCTCGCGCTCGCGGGGCGTGAGGTCGGCCAGCCGGCTGTCGTCGCGCGCCGCCGCCGGTGTCGCCGGCGTCACCGCGGACGCGGCGGCCGTCGGGGTGGCGACGTAGGCCTCGATGAGGCGCTTGGTCACCTGGGGTGCGAGGAGGGCCTGGCCGTCGTGCACGACCCGCACGGCGTCGATCAGGGCGACCGGCTCGACGTCCTTGAGCAGGAAGCCGGCCGCGCCGGCGCGCAACGCCCCGAAGACGTAGTCGTCGAGCTCGAACGTCGTGAGCACGACCACCTTGGTGCCGCTCAGCCGCGGGTCGGCGGTGATCCGGGCCGTGGCCTCGAGCCCGTCGACGCGGGGCATCCGGATGTCCATCAGGACCACGTCGGGCGCCAGCTCGACGGCCCGGTCGTAGGCCTCGCCGCCGTCGACGGCCTCGCCGACGACCTCGAGGTCGGGCTCGGAGTCGAGCAGCGCCCGGAAGCCGGCCCGCACCAGGGTCTGGTCGTCGACCAGCAGCACCCGGATGACGGGGCCCGTCACGAGTGCCCCACCGTCTCGCCCCTGTTCTCGCCCGCGGTCGCCGTGGCCGGAACCGGGTCCGGGTCCACGGGCAGCGTCGCCGCGACCCGCCAGCCACCACCCTCGCGCGGACCGGCCTCCAGCGAGCCCCCGACCGCGGCGGCGCGCTCGCGCATGCCGCGCAGGCCGTGGCCGGCTCCCGTGTGCGCGAGCGGCCCGGGGGCCGCGCTGCCGTCGTCCTCGACCTCGACGACCACGACGTCGCCGGAGGC
>CALRVO020000268.1:0-5847 GCA_943371595.1 Sphingomonas paucimobilis | reverse complement strand
GACGCGACCGACTGGGACGCGCTGGCCCAGCGCCTCGAGGGGCTCGGGCTGCCCTACGAGATGCACCAGCCGGCCCACGTCGAGTCCCCCGCCGCCGAGATCCTGGCGACGGCCGAGCGGGTCGGTGCCGCCCAGATCGTGATCGGCGTGCGCCGCCGCAGCGCGGTCGGCAAGCTCCTGCTCGGCAGCGTCGCCCAGCAGGTCATCCTCGAGGCGCGCTGCCCGGTCGTCGCCGTCAAGCAGACGGGCTGACGGGCCGGCTGATGGGCACCGTCACCGCCACCACCGAGGCCACGCTCCCGGCCCCGCCGGCCACCACCCTCGCCGCGCTCGCCGACTACGCCGAGACCCGGCCCGCGATCCTCACCGACCGCTACACCGACTACGCCGTCGAGTCCGGCGGCACCGGCGACGGCACCGTCGTCACCTGGCGGCTGCACGCCACCGAGAAGCGCGTGCGACACGTCGTCGCCGACGTGCGCGTCGACGACACCGGCGTCACCGAGACCGACCGCAACTCCTCACTGGTCACCCGCTACGCCGTCAGCCCCGCCGGCACGGGCAGTCGCGTCGTCGTGACGACGACCTGGGACGGCGCCGGCGGCATCGGCGGCTTCTTCGAGCGCACCTTCGCCCCCAAGGGCCTGGCCCGCATCCACGACGGCGTGCTCGCCAACCTCGCGCAGCGGCTGGGCGCCGGCGCCTGACCCCGTCGCCGCCAGTGCGGCGACGGCCTCCTGCAGCAACGAGCGCAGCGACGCGGCGTCGTCGCGTCCGCGCCGCAGCCACTGCTCGTACGCCGTGAGCGCGACCCCGAGGGCGAGGTGGCCCCACAGCTGCGGCACGAGCGCGTCGGCGGGCTCCCCGGTCCGCTCGGCCACGTGCTCGGCGACGACGGCCCGCCACTCGGCGTACCGCAGGGCCGAGTGGGCCTGCAGCGCCGGCGTGCCGAGGATCAGCCGCATCCGCGTCGCGTGGTCGGGCTGGACGCCGGGCTGCGCGCCGGGAGGGAAGTCGTTGAACGCGACCACGGCCCGGCCGACCCCGTCGTGCAGGGGCAGGTGGGCGGGCTGGGCGCGCAGCAGCTCGCGGAAGCGGGCGAGCGTCAGGTCGAAGCGGCCCCAGGGGATGTCGTTCTTGGAGGCGTAGTAGCGGAAGAGCGTGCGACGGCCCACACCCACGCCGGCGGCGATCGCCTCGAGCGTCGTCTCCTCGAAGCCCCGCTCGGCGAAGAGCCGAAACGCGACCGCCTCGATCGCGGCGTGGCTGGTCGCCGACGGACGACCCACGACGGGTCGCCCCACGGGTCGCGCGAGAGCGGTCTCCACCCGCCCAGTATCGATATGGCCACCGGTGCCAGATGTCCAGCTTCTGAACACCTGCGCCCGCGTGCGCCGGACATCCTCGAGGGGTGCCGTCCCCCGGCACCCCTACCGAGAGGAGACACCCATGAGTGTCGACAACGCCCCCGACCAGCTCGAGGTCCAGGTCGAGGCCCAGGACGAGGTGCTGGCCGAGGACCTGGTCGAAGAGGTCTCGATCGACGGCATGTGCGGCGTCTACTGATGTCGGTCGGACTGCTCGACGAGGCCTGGACCCTGTCCCCCGCGGTGGCGCTGCGCCCCGAGTCCTTCGGGGCGCTGGCCTACCACTTCGGCAACCGCAGGCTCACGTTCCTCAAGCGCCCCGAGCTGGTGACGGTGGTCCGCGGCCTCGCCGAGCAGCCCGACGTCCGCTCGGCCCTGGTCGCCGCCGGCGTCCCGACCTCCCAGCACGCGGCGTACGCCGAGGCGCTGGCCGGACTGGCCGGCACCGACCTGATCCGCCCACGCACGACGGAGGCCTCCGCATGACCCTCATCGAGCAGTTCGAGCTCGGGCTCGACGCCCCCATCTGCCTGACGTGGGAGCTGACCTACGCCTGCAACCTCGAGTGCGCCCACTGCCTGTCGTCGTCAGGTCGCCGCGACCCGCGCGAGCTGACCACCGAGCAGGCCGAGGCCGTCATCGACGAGCTGCAGCGCATGCAGGTCTTCTACGTCAACGTCGGTGGCGGCGAGCCCACCATCCGTCCCGACTTCTGGCACCTCCTGCAGTACGCCGTGGACCACCAGGTCGGTGTGAAGTTCTCCACCAACGGCGTCCGGCTGACCCCCGAGCGGGCCGCGTTCCTCGCCTCCCCGGCGTGCAACGGCTACGTCGACGTGCAGATCTCCCTCGACGGCGCGACCGCCGAGGTCAACGACTACGTGCGGGGGCCGGGCTCGTTCGACACCGCGCTGACCGCCCTGCAGAACCTCCAGGACGCCGGCTTCACCGACGCCAAGATCTCGGTCGTCTGCACCCGCCACAACATCGACCAGCTCGACGAGTTCCAGGCCCTCGCCGACCGTTTCGGCGCCACCCTGCGCCTGACCCGGCTGCGGCCCAGCGGCCGGGGCGCCGACGTATGGGACGAGCTGCACCCCCTGCCCCACCAGCAGCGCGAGCTCTACGACTGGCTGATGGCCAAGGGCGACAACGTCCTGACGGGCGACTCGTTCTTCCACCTCGCCGCCTTCGGCGAGGCCCTGCCCGGGCTCAACCTGTGCGGGGCCGGCCGGGTGGTCTGCCTCATCGACCCTGTCGGCGACGTCTACGCCTGCCCGTTCGCCATCCACGACGAGTTCCTCGCCGGCAACCTGCTCGACGAGGGCGGCTTCAAGAAGGTCTGGCAGGAGTCCGAGCTGTTCACCGAGCTGCGCGCGCCCCAGACCGGCGGCGCCTGCGCGAAGTGCCAGTTCTACGACACCTGCCGCGGCGGGTGCATGGCGGCCAAGTTCTTCACCGGCCTGCCCCTCGACGGCCCCGACCCCGAGTGCGTGCAGGGCTACGGGGAGCAGGCGCTGCTCGGCACGCGGACGATCCCGGCCACCAGCCAGGACCACTCCAAGGCCGGGCCCACCCGCAACCAGCCGGTGATGCTCCAGCTGACGACCCGCCCGCCCGAGACCATGCCCACCAGCGCGTGCGCCGAGAGCCCGCTCGCGGGGTTCGTCCCGTGAGCCGACCCGAGTGGCTGGCCAACCCCTGGAAGCAGAACCCGTGGTTCGAGTCGGTCGCGGTCGCCCAGCAGCGCGCCCGCAAGCGGCTGCCGGCCCCCGTCTACGGCGCCCTGGTCGCGGGTTCCGAGCGCGGCCAGACGATCGACGACAACGAGCGCGCGTTCACCGAGCTGGGCCTGTCGCCCCACGTCGCCGGCCAGCAGGCCGAGCGCACCATGGCCCGCACCCTGATGGGCCAGGACATCTCGCTGCCCGTGGTCATCTCCCCCACCGGCGTGCAGGCCGTGCACCCCGACGGCGAGGTCGCCGTCGCGCGCGCCGCCGCCGCGCGGGGCACCGTGATGGGGCTGTCCAACTTCGCCTCCAAGTCGGTCGAGGACGTCTGCGCCACCGGCGCCACGACGTTCTTCCAGATGTACTGGACCGGCGACCGCGACGTGATGGTGCAGCGCATGCAGCGCGCCCACGACGCCGGCGCGGTCGGCCTGATCGCCACGCTGGACTGGTCGTTCTCGATGGGCCGCGACTGGGGCAGCCCCGAGATCCCCGAGAAGGTCGATCTCAAGACGATGGTGCGGATGGCGCCCCAGGTCGCCACCAAGCCGCGTTGGCTCTACCAGTTCGGGCGCACCGGTCAGATCCCCGACCTCACCGCACCCAACCTCGCACCGCCGGGCCAGACGAAGGGCCCGACGTTCTTCGGCGCCTACTACGAGTGGATGACCACCCCGCCCCCGTCGTGGGACGACGTCGCCTGGATGCGCGAGCAGTGGCAGCAGATCTCCGGGCGGCCGTTCATGCTCAAGGGCGTCGGCCGCGTCGACGACGCCAGGCGCGCGGTCGACGCGGGCGTGGCCGCCCTGTCGGTCTCCAACCACGGTGGCAACAACCTCGACGGCACCCCCGCCGCGATCCGTCTGGTGCAGCCCATCGCCGAGGCCGTCGGCGACCAGGTCGAGGTCGTCATGGACGGCGGCGTCCGCCGCGGCTCCGACGTCGTCAAGGCCGTCGCCCTCGGTGCCCGTGCCGTGATGATCGGCCGCGCCTACCTGTGGGGCCTGGCCGCCAACGGCCAGCCCGGCGTCGAGAACGTCCTCGACGTGCTGCGCTCCGGCATCGACTCCGCCCTGCTCGGGCTCGGCGTCGCCTCGATCGACGAGCTCACCCCCGAGCACCTGCTGGTGCCCGACGGCTTCCACCGCGCGATCGGACGCTGATGCTGCTCGCCGACGCCACCTCACCCCGCACCGTCGGCGCACCCGTGGTGCTCGTGCCGGTGGGCTCGCTGGAGCAGCACGGCCCCCACCTGCCGCTCGACACCGACACCGCGATCGCGACGGCCGTGGCGACCGCGGCCGGCGAGCAGCTCGGCGCGTGGGTGGCGCCGGCGATCGCCTACGGCTCGAGCGGCGAGCACCAGTCGTTCGCGGGCACCAGCTCGATCGGCACCGACGTCCTGCGGCTCACGGTCGTCGAGCTCGTCCGGTCCGTGCGCACCTGGGCCGACCGGGTCGTGCTCGTCAACGGCCACGGGGGCAACCTCACCGCCCTGCGCGACGCCGTCGACCAGCTCACCGCCGAGGGCCACGACGTGGCCTGGGTGGCGTGCGCGACGGAGGGCGTCGACCTGCACGCCGGGCGCACCGAGACCTCGCTGATGCTGCACCTGCGCCCGTGGGCCGTACGCCGCGACCTCGCCGTGGCCGGCGACACCCGCCCCCTGGCCGAGATCCTCCCGGCGATGCGGGCGGGCGGCGTGGCCGCCGTCTCGGCCAACGGCGTGCTGGGTGACCCGGCCGGCGCGAGCGCCGAGGAGGGCGCCCGGCTCCTGGCCTCGATGGTCGCCGACGTGGTGGGGGCCCTGCGGGGAGCCGGGGTCGGGGCGTGAGGGTCGCGCTGGTCACCGGGGCTGCGCGCGGCATCGGCGCCGCGACCGTCGCCGCCCTGGTGTCCGACGGAGTGCACGTCACCGCGCTCGACTCGTGCGAGGGCCCACCCCTGGCCACCCGGGCCGACCTCGACTCCGTCGCCGCGGCGTACGACGGCGGGCAGGTGGTCCCGGTGGTCGCCGACGTCCGCGACCGAGCCGCCCTCGACGCCGCGGTGAGCGACACCCTCGCGCGGTGGGGCCGCCTCGACGCGGTCGTCGCCGCGGCGGCGGTGGTCCGCGGGGGCCGGCCGCTGTGGGAGACCCCCGAGACCGACCTCGACGACCTGTGGGCCGTCACCACCAAAGGTGTGTGGAACACCGCCGCCGCCACGCTCCCCGCGATGCTGGCCGGACCCGACCCGTCGGGCTGCCGGTTCGTCGCGGTGGCCTCGGCCGCCGGCCACACCGGGCTCTTCCACCTCGCCGCCTACAACGCCACCAAGCACGCGGTGGTCGGGCTGGTCCGTGGTCTGGCCGCCGACCTGCGCGGCACCGGCGTCACCGCCTGCGCGGTCTCCCCCGGCTCCACCGACACCCCCATGCTCGACGCCACCGCCGCGCTCTACGACGTCGACCGCGACGCCCTCGTGGCCCACCAGGCCCTCGGCCGGGTCCTCGCCCCCGCCGAGGTCGCCGCGACGATCGCCTTCGCCTGCTCGCCGGCCGGCGCCGCCTGGCACGGCGCCGACGTCCACGCCGACGGCGGCTTCACCGGGTGAGCGACGGGTGAGGGTGCGACTGGCCCCGCGCACCCGGGTCCGCGAGAGCGGCCGGCTGCTCGTCGGCGGGTCGCCGACGACCGTGCAGCGCCTGCGTCGCCCGGTCACCGAGGTCGTCGGGGCCACCACCCACGCGGTCACCCACGACAGCGCGC
>CALRVO020000267.1:0-5857 GCA_943371595.1 Sphingomonas paucimobilis | reverse complement strand
GGGGTCACGTAGGCCTCGGCGTCGCGGGCCCAGTGCACCTCGACCCGGTCGGTCCAGGGCGCGAGGGCGTAGTGGCGGCGCTGGCCGTAGCGCGCGGTGCCGCCGTGGGGCCTGTCGAGCCCGAGCGAGCGGCGCAGCGGCGAGTGCAGCCCGTCGGCGGCCACGAGGTAGCGGGCGCGGGTGCCGTCGACGGTGACACCGTCGTCGTCCTGCTCGACGGTCTCGGCGCGGGTCGACACGATCTCGACCCCGGCGGCCTCGACGGCGTCGCGCAGGGTCGCGTGGAGCACGGTGCGGCGTACGCCCCGGCCGGGTCCGTCCCGGAAGGCGGCGGTCGCCTGACGACCGGGCGCGCAGTAGGCGATGCCGGCGATCGGGTGGCCCGACGGGTCGACGCCCAGCTCGTGCAGCGCCGCCAGCGCGCCGGGCATCAGGCCCTCTCCGCACGCCTTGTCGATGACCGCGGCACGCGGCTCGAGCACCCGCACCGACAGCCCGGCGCGGGTCGCGTGCAGCGCGGTGGCGAGTCCGGCCGGGCCGCCCCCGGCGACCAGGAGGTCGAGGGTGTCGGTCATGGGGTCGTCCCACTGGCCCCAGGATTCACCGGCCGGCCGGTGAATGCCTGACCAGACCGATGAAATTTCAGCGTCCCGGTCAGGGTTTCACCGGCCGGCCGGTGAAACTTGAGACGCCTGTGACTCGTCACGCCGCCGCCGGAAGACTCGCGAGCGCCTCGTTCTCGACGCGCAGCCGCACCCGGAGCAGCCCGGCGTTGACGACGGTGAAGATCAGGGCGGTGATCCAGGCGCCACCGATGAGCGGGAGCGCGACGCCCTCGACGACGACGGCGACGTAGTTGGGGTGGGAGAAGTAGCGGTAGGGACCGCCGGTGACGGGGGCCAGGCTGGGCACGATGATCACGCGGGTGTTCCACCGCTGGCCCAGCGTGGTGATGCACCACCAGCGCAGGGCCTGGCTGGCCACGGCGAGCACCAGCATCGTGACGACGAGCCACGCCGGCGGGTCGGGGCGCAGCACCCACACCTCGACGAGCGCGCCGACGAGGAAGCCCGTGTGGAGCACCACCATGAACGGGAAGTGGCCCTGCCCGGTCTCGACGCCGCCGCGCTCGAACGACCAGGCGGCGTTGCGCTTCGACACCACCAGCTCGGCCAGGCGCTCGAGGCCGACGAGCAGCACCACGACCGTGAAGAGGACCTCGGTGCTCATGTCACGCCCTCAGCAGGACGAGCTCGGAGCAGAAGCCCGGACCCATCGCCATCAGCAGGCCGTAGGAGCCAGGCTCGGGCGGGTGGTCGCGCAGGGTGTCGGCAAAGACGTGCAGCACCGACGCCGACGACAGGTTGCCGATCGCGGCCAGGGAGTCCCAGGTGACCTGGAGCGCCTCGCGACCGACGCCGAGGGTGTCGGCCATGGCCTCGAGCACCTTGGGACCACCGGGGTGGGCGACGTAGAAGCCGATGTCGTCGCGGGTCAGGCCGTGGTCGGCCAGGAAGCGGTCGACGTCGCCGCCGAGGTAGTGGCGCACGACGTCGGGGACGCTGGAGTCGAGGACGATCTTGAGACCGCCGGCGCCGACGTCCCAGCCCATGGTGCGCTCGGAGTCGGGGTAGAGGCGGCTGCGGCTGTCGAGCACCTCGGGCTGCACGCCCGCGCCCCCGACGAGCTCGCGGGCCCGGTCGGCACCGGCGGCCACGACCGCGGCGGCACCGTCGCCGAAGAGCCCGCTGGCCACGAGGTTGGCGACCGAGACGTCGTCGCGCTGCAGGGTGAGCGAGCACAGCTCGACCGACATCAGCACCGCGATCTGGTCGGGGTGCCCGACGAGGTAGTCGTGCAGCCGGGCGACGCCGGCGGCGCCCGCGACGCAGCCGAGCCCGACCAGCGGCACCCGCTTGACGTCGGGGCGCATCCCGATCAGGGCGGCGACCCGGGCCTCGAGGGAGGGCACCGCGAGCCCGGTGACGGTGGCGCTGATGATCAAGTCGACGTCGGACGGCGCCAGGTCGACGGCCTTGAGCGCGTCGACGACGGCCCGCGCACCCAGGGCGACCCCGGCCTCGATGAACGCGTCGTTGGACTCACCGAAGTCGCGCAGCTCGCCGTAGCGCTCCAGCGGCAGGGCGGTGTGACGGGTGTCGACGCAGGCGTTGCGGTGGAAGCGGTCGACGACCCGGCGGTCGAGCTGACCGCGGATCATCGTGGTCGCGAACGACTCGGTGATCTCGGCCTGGGTGTAGCGGTGCTCCGGCAGGGCCCCGCGCACGCTGAGGACTCTCATGGCTTCTCCTTCATCGGGTTCTTCGCGAGGTTCTTGGCGAGGGCGAGCGCCAGGCCGGGGGTGACCCGGCCGCGGGCCAGGCCCAGCTCGACGAGGTCGTCGAAGACGCGTTGGTCGCGGGCCGAGGCGCGCAGCCCGGCGTCGAGCACCCGCCCCGAGCGGCACAGCCGCGAGGCGAGGTCGGTGTGGCGCAGGTGCCAGGCCAGGATCGGCCGGGTGGCCCGCGCGTAGCGGCGTCCGGCGCTCGCCGGGTCGGCGGCGGCGATCGCCTCGGCGGCGGCGCGCCCGGCGGCCAGGCCGGTGGCCACGGCGTAGAAGATGCCCTCGCCGGTCATCGGGTTGACCAGCCCGGCGGCGTCGCCGACGAGCAGGACGCGCCCGTCGGCCGGCTGCCAGCGTGCGGTCGAGAGCGGCAGGTGGTGCCCGACCCAGTCGGTGCCGTCGGCGGTGCTGCCGGGCAGCAGCTCCTCGAGCCGCTCGAGCAGCCGTGCCCTGGTGGGCGCGCGATGACCGTCCCTCAGCAGCTCGCCGTAGCCGACGTTGGCCAGGCCGTCACCGCGGTCGAAGGACCACGCGTAGGTCGGCTGCGGTCCCCCGCGACCGTCCTGCCCGCCGAAGACGATGCGTTGCGTGCCCTCCTGGCCGGCCGGCGTGGGGGCGTAGCCGCGGATCGCCAGGGCCATCGGTCCCTGCGACCGCCCGACCCGGCGGCGTACGACGGAGTGGGCCCCGTCGGCCCCGACCACCACCGCGGCGTCGTCGAGCTCGGCCAGGTCGCGCACCCGGTGCCGCACGAGCGTCGCCCCCGCGGCCTGGGCCGCCTCGACGAGGCGAGCGTCGAGGATCGCGCGCGGCACGACGTACGCCGGGCGGGCCATCGTGCGCTCGACCCCCCGGCCGCCGCGGGTGAGGCTCAGGGTCGTCACGGGCTCGCGGTCGTCGAGCAGCCCGGTGACGCCGACGGTCTCGAGCAGGTCGAGCACGTGCGGGGCGATGCCGTCACCGCACGCCTTGTCGCGCGGGAAGGCGGCGCGGTCGAGCAGGGTGACGTCGAGCGACGGGTCGGCGGCCAGCGCCCCGAGCGCGGTGGCCGCGCCGGCCGGGCCGGCACCGACGCTCGTGAGAGCCGCAGCGACGCTCATGCCGCCCCCACCACGAGCAGGACGACGTCGACCAGGGCGATCACGATCGCGGCCCGGAAGGGCCACCGTCCGCGGCCGACGGCGGCGAGCACCGCGAGCACGCCGACGACGCCGAGGGCGGTCCAGGTCAGGGCACCGACGGACCCCGGGCCCAGCGCCGCCAGCGCTGACGCGGTCAGCAGGACGACGGCGGCCGCGACCCGTGAGGCGCGCTCCCCCATCCGGTGCGGCAGGCCGCGTACGCCGGTGCGGGCGTCGTCGGCGAGGTCGGGCAGCGTGTTGAGCAGGTGGGCCCCGACGCCCAGGGCCGCCCCGGCCCCCACCAGCCACCAGGCCGGCCACGGGTGGCCGTCGCCGGCCAGCGACACGACGGCCGGCAGCGACCCGAACGCGACCGCGTAGGGCAGCCACGACAGCACCGTGGCCTTGAGCCCGAGGTTGTAGGCGTGGCCCATGCCGACCAGGAGCACCAGGTGCACCAGGCCGCTGCGCCAGCCGGCGGCGAAGGACAGCGCCACGCAGGCGACCGAGGCACCGACGAGGCACCGCACCACCAGGGTGCGGGGCAGGGCGCCGGTGGCGATCGGCTTGTCGGTGCGACCCACCGCGGCGTCACGGCGGGCGTCGCGCAGGTCGTTGCCCCACCCGATCGTCAGCTGCCCGGCGAGCACGGCGGCGGTGACGACGACGGCCGTGACCACGTCGAGCCCGAGGGCTGCGGCGAGCAGCGCGGCCAGGGTGGTGACGGCGACGCACGGGCCGCCGTGGGCGGCGGTTGCGAGCGCGCCGAAGGTCCCCGCCGCGGCGGGGACCGTCTGAGGGGCCGGCGCGTGTGGTGCAGCTATGGGCTGAGCCTTGCACGAGGGTCAACCTGGGTGCTCACCCCTATCGTGGGCTTCCTCATGACTGCCTCCACCCCCACCTCACCCTCCGACGGCACCCCCGAGACCGAGCTCGTCGACCTGGTCGTCCTCCTCGACGACGCCGGGCAGCCGATCGGCACCGCCCCCCGGGCCACCGTCCACTCCACCGACACCCCGCTGCACCTGGCGTTCTCGTGCCACCTGCGCGACGCCGAGGGCCGCACCCTGGTGACCCGCCGGGCGTTGTCCAAACGCACCTGGCCGGGGGTGTGGACCAACTCGTTCTGCGGCCACCCGCGCCCCGGCGAGACCTTCGAGGACGCCGTACGCCGTCACGCTCGCCACGAGCTCGGCCTCGAGGTCACCGACCTCGCGCCGCTGCTGCCCGACTTCCGCTACCGCGCGGTCGACGCCGCGGGGATCGTCGAGAACGAGGTGTGCCCGGTCTTCACCGCCGTCGCCGTGGGCGAGCCCGTGCCCAACCCCGACGAGGTGGCCGAGCTGCGGTGGGCCGACGTCGGCGACGTGCTGTCGGTCGTCGAGCGGGCGCCGTGGGCGCTCAGCCCGTGGATCGTGGAGCAGGCACCGGCGCTGCGGCTGCTGCTCGGGGCCACGGCATGAGTGCCACGCACCCCACCGCGCCCGGGGTCGACGACCAGAGCCTGGCCGGGCTGCGCCGGTGGAACCTCGGGCTGACCCTGCTCCACGGCGTCCAGGCCGTGCTGGTGCTCGTGCTGGCCGCCGACTTCTCGATCACCGTCGTGTCGTCCTTCCCCGAGGGCCCGCCCGGCAGCGCCGCGCCCGCCCCCAGCGACCTGTTCGACGTGGCGATCGGCCCGGCCATCGCGGTCTTCCTCGCGCTGGCCGCGCTCGACCACCTGCTCACCGCGACGGTGCTGCGCGGCCGCTACGAGCGCGACCTGCGCCGCGGCATCAACCGCTTCCGCTGGGTCGAGTACTCCGTCAGCGCGACGATCATGATCATCCTGATCGGCTTCTACAACGGCGTCACCGGCATCTCGGCGATCATCGCGGTCGCCGGGGCCAACGTCGCCATGATCCTGTTCGGCTGGCTGCAGGAGAGCGTCAACCCACCGGGACGTGACCCGGTCACGATGACGCCGTTCTGGTTCGGCTGCGTGGCCGGCGCGACCCCCTGGGTCGTCATCGTCGTCAACCTCCTCGGCGCCAATGGCAACGGTGACGTGCCCGGCTTCGTGTGGGGCATCGCGATCTCGTTGTTCGTCTTCTTCATGAGCTTCGCCGTCAACCAGTACCTGCAGTACCGCGGCGTCGGCCGGTGGGCCAGCTACGCCTACGGCGAGCGGGTCTACCTCGTGCTGTCGCTGGTCGCGAAGTCGGCGCTGGCCTGGCAGATCTTCGGCGGGTCGCTGGCCGGCTGAGCGGACTCAGCGGGGCGGCGCCGGCAGCGCGTCGGTGGCCTCGAGCTGGCCGAGCCCGGTGAGCATCAGCAGGTCGACCACGACCGAGCGCAGCTGGGCGAGCACGACCTCGGCGGTCATCTCGTCGGCGCGCTCGACCTCGCCGGT
>CALRVO020000266.1:0-5861 GCA_943371595.1 Sphingomonas paucimobilis | reverse complement strand
GGGCCCGGACGCTACCGGGGTGCGGCGCCCCGCCGGAAGCATCCCGCCAGGTGGGGGTCGAACAGCCCGACGGCCTCCATCAGGGCGTGCATCGTGGTCGGGCCGACGAACACGAACCCGACCTTCTTCAGCGCCTTCGACAACGCCTTCGACTCGGCGGACGTGGTGGCCACCGCGCCGGTGTCGTCGGCGACCGGCGGGTCGTTCGGGGCGTGCGACAGCACGAACGCCTCCAGGCCGACGTCGTCGCGCAGCGCCACCGTCGCGCGGGCGTTGGTGACCGCGGCCGCGATCTTGAGCCGGTTGCGCACGATCCGGGCGTCCTGCATGAGGCGTGCCTGGTCGTCGTCGTCGAACGCCGAGACGAGCTCTGCGTCGAAGCCGCAGAACACCTCGCGGAAGGCCTCGCGCTTGGCGAGGATGGTCGCCCACGACAGACCGGACTGGAACGCCTCGAGGGTCAGCCGCTCGAGGTAGGCCGACTCCCCCTGGATCGGCGTGCCCCACTCGGTGTCGTGGTAGGCGCGCATCGCTCCGGGGGTCGCCCCGGCCCACGGGCAGCGGGCGACGCCGTCGTCACCGACGAGTGGTCCCATGACCCTGATCCTGCCTGATCGGTCCCTCTATGCTGCGCCGGTGCCCCTGCGTCGAACGACTGCCGCCCTGCTCGGGCTCGTCACGTCGGTCTCGCTCGGCACCCTGGCGGGGTGCTCGGACGACGACCAGCCCGACACCAGCACCGGCACCGGCACCGGCAGCGCCCCGGCGGCCACCCCCACCGCGCTCGGCGAGCGCCCTCTGGTCGAGGTGCTCGACGCGGGCACCGGCGACCGGCGGTCGCTGGCCTACACCCTCACCGCCGACACGACCTCCGACGCCTCGCTCGACCTCACCCAGCAGGTCGTCCGCGACGAGACCGCGACCGCGGTGCCATCGATCACGGTCCCGCTCGTCGTCGCGGTGACCGAGGTCGACGACAGCGGCGACGCGGTCGTCACGACCCAGACCTACGGTCGGCCCACCATCGACGCCGCGGGCCAGGCGCCGGCCGAGGTCGCGGGCGTCGAGCGCGCCCTCGCCCGGCTGGCCGGCACGACCTCCACCCTCACCGTGCGCTCCGACGGCACCACCGTCGAGGCGGCGAGCGGCGTCGACGCCGCGGCGCAGGTCGACGCCCAGGTCCGCGACCTGGTGGCCGTGCTCCCCGCCGAGGCGGTCGGGGTCGGGGCCAGCTGGACGGCGAGCTCGGTGGCCGACGTCGACGGCGCCCTGGTCGACCAGGTGGCGACGTACACCCTGGGGTCGCTGGAGGGTGACCGCTACGTCATCGACGTCACGATCGACCGGACCTACCGACCGGGCCAGGTCGACGGCGTCGAGGTGCGCTCGGGGCGCGGCACGGTCACCGCGCAGCTCACGGGCACGCTCGCGCGGCTGCTGCCCGACACCGCGACCGGCAACGCCTCGACGCAGGTGTCCTACGTGGTGGGTGGCCAGGTGACTGAGGTGAGCACGACGGTCTCCCTCGACCTCACGGGGTCGTGAGCGGCAGCACGAACGAGAAGGTGCTCCCCCGGCCCGGCTCGCTGGAGACCTCGATCTCGCCGCCCATCAACGCGACCAGCTGGCGCGAGATGGCCAGACCGAGCCCGGCCCCGCCGTACTCGCGGGTGACCGAGGAGTCCGCCTGCTCGAACATGTCGAACACCACCTCCTGCTGGTCGGGGCTCAGGCCGATGCCGGTGTCGGTGACCGCGAAACGGACGTCGATCTGCTCGTCCCGCGCGCCCTGGTCCCCCTGGTCGCCGGCCGGCCCACCGCCGGGGTGGTCGCGAGTGACGCGGACCTCGACCCGGCCGGTGTGGGTGAACTTGTAGGCGTTGTCGACGAGGTTGGTCAGCACCTGGGCGATGCGCTCGGCGTCGCCGACGAGCTGGCGCGGGAGGTCGGGGTCGACGACGCAGGTGAACGACAGCTCCTTGTCCTCGATGGAGCTGCGGACGATGAGCACCGTCTCGACGACGAGGTCGACCAGGACGAAGGGCAGCGCCACGATCCGGGCCCGGCCCGACCCGAACCGGGAGAAGTCGAGGATCTCGTCGACGAGCCGGAGCAGGCGCTCGCCCGAACGGTCCATCAGGGTCACCAGGTCGTGCTGGTGGGCGGTGAGCTCGGACTCGGCGAGCATCTCGGCGGCCGCGAGGACGCTGGTCAGAGGGGTCCGGATCTCGTGGCTCATCGTGGCCAGGAACGTCGACTTGGCCTCGTTGGCGCTCTCGGCAGCACGGCGGGCGTCGGCGAGCATCTGCTGGAACTGCTTGCGCTCGGTGATGTCCTCGGCGATGCCGTAGATCTCGACGACCTCGTCGTCGACGACGATCGGCAGACCGATGATCTCGAGCTCACCCAGCGTGCCGTCGGGCCGACGGAAGCGGACCTCGGAGGTGCTGGGCCGCCGCTCGAGCAGGCCGGCGAACTGCTCCAGGGCCTTCGGCACGTCGTCCTCGAGGAGCAGCTCGACGAAGGAGCGACCGATGACCTCGTCGGCGGAGTAGCCACCGGTCAGCGCGAGCGCCTCGTCGTTGACGGCGGTGAACCGGCCCTCGAGGTCGAGCGAGAAGACCCCGTCGGGGTGGTACGCCGCGAGGGAGTCGAGGCGGGCCTTGATGAGTCGGGAGGTCCACTCGCGGTCGTCGCCGCGCGCGCGGCCGTGCCCGTCGGCGGTCATCTGCGCTCTCGGAGACGGACCCGCGGCAGCTCGGGCGCGGGGATCGGGGCGCGGTCGTCGCCCACCGGGATGCCGAAGCGGCCGTCGGCGAGGCCGCCGGGGACACCCTCGCCGGCGTGGACCTGTGCCTGCCACTCGTCGCGGTAGCCGACGACCTCGTCGTGGGTGCGGCCGACGAAGTTCCACCACATCACGATCGCCTCGCCGAACGGCGGTCCGCCGAGCACCAGCAGCCGGGCCGGCGCGTCGCCGGCGACGAGGTCGAGGCGGGTGGCCCCGGGCGGGACGTAGACGAGGTCGTGGGCCCCGGCCGGCTGACCGGCGACCGTGGGGGCTCCGGCGTCGACCAGGACGCCATGCTCGAAGCCGGCCTCGACGTCGAGGGAGAGCTCGGCAACCGAGTCGAGCAGCAGCTCGGCACCGAGCAGCGGCGTCTCGGTCGGCACCGGGGACGTGGCGTCGAGGAGGGAGCCCAGGAACACGCGGGCCTCGTACCCCTCACCCCGCACCGGATGCGGGACGTGGTGGGTGAATCCGGGAGCCCCGTCGCGGGCACCGTCGGGCAGCGCGACCCACAGCTGGACGCCGTGCAGCGTCGTGGTCGCGTCCGTCGACACCTCGGAGTGGCTGATGCCCCGGCCGGCGGTCATCAGGTTGACCTCGCCGGGGCGGACCAGGGCGTGGTGGCCGGCGCTGTCGCGGTGCTCGATCTCGCCGGTGAACAACCAGCTGACCGTCGCCAACCCGGTGTGGGGGTGCGGCGGGACCACCATCGCGACCTCCTCGGGCCCGTAGTGGTCGACGAAGCACCACGCCCCGATGAGGCTGCGCTTCCGCGACGGGAGGGTCCGGCGCACCGTCATGGCACGCGGGCCCCCCAGGGGCACCTCCCGAGGACCGATGACCTCGACACCGGCCCGCGGGCCGGCGGCGCAGGTGACCTCCTGGGGGTCGGCGTCGAGCGCGCTCATCGCCCTATCGTGGCACTCCCTGGGCCCTCAGCTCTGCTGGACGGGGTCGGTGGCGCGCTTGTGGCCGTGCTCGACGTCGGCCTCGGCGGGCCTGGTGATCCCGGCGTGCCCGGCGCCGCGGGGCTTCTCGAGCCGCACGATCACCGACTTGGACGTCGGGGTGTTGCTGCCCTCGGCCTTGGAGTCGAGCGGGATCAGCGGGTTGGTCTCGGGGTAGTAGGCCGCGGCGCAGCCGACCGGCTGGTCGTAGGAGACGATCCGGAAGTCGGGGGCCGTGCGCTCGGAGCCGTCGTCCCACTCGCTGACCAGGTCGACCAGGTCACCCTCGGCCCAGCCCAGGTGGCGGATGTCGTCGGGGTGGACGAACACGACGCGGCGACCGTTCTTGACGCCGCGGTAGCGGTCGTCGAGGCCGTAGATCGTGGTGTTGAACTGATCGTGGCTGCGCAGCGTCTGCAGCAGCAACCTGCCCTCGGGCACCTCCAGCACCTCGAGCGGGACGGCGGAGAAGATCGCCTTGCCGGCACCCTCACCCTCGGTCGGGAACTCGCGCGAGTCGCGTGGCGGGTGCGGCAGCACGAACCCGCCGGGCTGGTCGACCTTCTCGTCGTAGGCGGCGCAGCCCGGCACGACGTTGGCGATGCGTCGGCGGATGGCGGTGTAGTCGCCGCGGAACTCCGACCAGGGGATGTCGGGGCCGCCGCCGGCGCCGAAGGTGGCCTCGGCGAGCGAGCAGACGATGTCGACCTCGGAGCGCAGCATCGGGCCGGCGGGCGCCAGCGGGCCCTTGGAGGCGTGCACGGCGCAGACGGAGTCCTCGACGGTGACGCGCTGCTCGCGGCCGCCGGTGCGGTCGCGCTCGGAACGACCGAGCACGGGCAGGATCAGCGCCTCGCGGCCCGTGACGACGTGGGAGCGGTTGAGCTTGGTCGAGACGTGCACGGTGAGGTCGGCACGGCGCAGGGCGTTCTCGGTGACCTCGGTGTCGGAGACGGCCGAGGCGAAGTTGCCGCCCATGGCGAAGAAGAACCGGGCTCGGCCGTCGGCGAGGGCCTTGACCGAGTCGACGGTGTCGAGGCCGTGCTCGCGCGGCGGGTCGAACCCGAACTCGGCCTGCAGCGCGTCGAGGAAGTCGGGCTTGGGGCGCTCCCAGATGCCCATGGTGCGGTCGCCCTGCACGTTGGAGTGACCACGGACCGGGAGGAGCCCGGCTCCGGGCTTGCCGATGTTGCCCTGCGCCAGGGCGAGGTTGACGATCTCCTTGATCGTGGCGACCGAGTTGCGGTGCTGGGTGATGCCCATCGCCCAGCAGTAGACGGTGGCCTCGGAGGCGACGAGCATCGCGCCGAGCTCCTCGACCTGGGCCCGGCTCAGGCCGCTCGCACGCTCGACCTCCGCCCAGTCGAGGTGGGCGATGTGCGCGACCCAGGCGTCGTAGCCGTGGGTGTGGTTGCGGACGAAGTCGTGGTCGACCGCGTCGTGCTCGAGGAGGTAGGCCGCCAGGCCCTGGAACAGCGCGAGGTCGCCGTTGACCCGCACCGGCAGGTGCAGGTCGGCCAGGGCGGTGCCGGTGAGCAGGCCCTTGGGCGACTGGGGGTTCTTGAACCGGACCAGGCCCGCCTCACGCAGCGGGTTGATCGCCACGATCTTGGCGCCGTTCTTCTTGGCCTTCTCGAGTGCGGAGAGCATGCGAGGGTGGTTGGTGCCGGGGTTCTGGCCCGCCACGAGGATCAGCTCGGCCGTCTCGACGTCGTGGAGCGAGACCGAGGCCTTGCCGATGCCGATGGTCTCGGCGAGCGCCACCGAGGTGGACTCGTGGCACATGTTGGAGCAGTCGGGCAGGTTGTTGGTGCCGAAGGCGCGGGCGAAGAGCTGGTAGACGAACGCCGCCTCGTTGGAGGTCTTGCCCGAGGTGTAGAACACCGCCTCGTCGGGGCTCGCGAGACCGCGCAGGTGCTCGCCCATCAGTGCGAAGGCGTCGTCCCAGGCGATCGGCTCGTAGTGGGTGGCCCCGGCACGCTTGACCATCGGCTCGACGATGCGGCCCTGCTGACCCAGCCAGTAGTCGGTCTTGTCCTCGAGGTCGGCCAGGGAGTGCTCGGCGAAGAACGACGGCTCGACGCGACGCTTGGTGGCCTCCTCGGTGACCGCCTTGGCGCCGT